>CAYLVS010000039.1:8998-10945 GCA_964387185.1 uncultured Oscillospiraceae bacterium
GATGGGCGTGTCGTCGTCGATGCCCAGCGTGTCCATCATGCCCAGCACCCGTTCCGAGCCGAAAAGACGCATGACGTCGTCGGTCATGGCCATGTAGAACTGCGTTCTGCCCGGGTCTCCCTGACGACCGGAACGTCCGCGCAGCTGGTTATCAATCCGTCGTGATTCATGGCGCTCCGTTCCGAGGATGCGAAGGCCGCCCAGATCGATTACTGTCTGCCTCTCCTCCGGCGTACAATCCCTGCCTCCCAGGATGATATCGGTTCCGCGGCCTGCCATGTTAGTAGCAATGGTAACGGCTCCCAATCTGCCCGCTTCTGCAACGATGTCCGCCTCGCGTTCATGCTGTTTTGCATTGAGCACATTGTGCTTGATGCCGTTGCGCTTCAGTAGTGCGCTGATGATCTCAGACCTCTCTATGGAAATCGTGCCCACCAAAATCGGCTGTCCCTTTTCATGGCATTCAGCGATCTCATTGGCGATAGCAGTGAATTTCCCTCGCTCGGTGCTGTAGATGGAGTCCTCCATGTCAATTCTTGTGATCGGTTTATTAGTCGGAATTTCCACTACGTCCATGTTGTAGATTTCCCGGAATTCCTCTTCCTCTGTCTTGGCGGTACCAGTCATACCCGCCAGTTTATTGTACATGCGGAAATAGTTCTGGAGAGTAATGGTAGCCAGCGTCTTGGATTCCTGCCGGACCAACATCCCTTCTTTCGCTTCGATGGCCTGATGGAGGCCGTCGCTGTAGCGCCGTCCAAACATGAGCCGGCCCGTAAACTCGTCTACGATGACGATTTCTCCATCCTTGATGATGTAGTCCACGTCCCTCTTCATCAGGTTGTGGGCCTTTAAAGCCTGGATCACGTGGTGATTGATTTCCATGTTCTCGGGATCGGAAAAGTTATCGACCTTGAAGTGCTTTTCGCACTTTGTGACTCCCTGTTCCGTCAGGGACACGGTTCGATCCTTTTCATCCATTGTAAATTCAAAGCCTTCATGGAAGCCTGACACAAATTTATCCGCTATGCGGTACAGGTCTGTGGATTTCTCTCCCTGCCCGGAAATGATAAGCGGCGTTCTGGCTTCATCCACCAATATGCTGTCAACTTCGTCCACGATGGCGAAGTTCAGCTCCCGCTGCATCATGTCTTCCTTGTAAATCACCATGTTGTCTCGCAGGTAATCGAATCCAAACTCGTTATTCGTCCCGTAAGTAATGTCCGCTTCATAGGCCAATTTCCGGTCCGGACCTGTAACGGCATGGATTACGCAACCGATTGTCAAGCCTAAAAATGTATAGATCCGGCCCATCCATTCCATGTCACGCTTGGCCAGATAATCATTGACGGTGACTACGTGAACGCCTTTTCCTTCCAGCGCGTTGAGGTACACCGGGAGGGTCGCCACAAGGGTCTTTCCTTCACCTGTCTTCATCTCGGCGATACGCCCCTGGTGCAGGACTACGCCTCCTACAAGTTGTACGCGGAAATGCTTCATTCCCAAGGTTCGCCAAGCCGCCTCCCGCACTAAGGCGTACGCCTCCGGAAGAATGTCGTCCAGCGTCTCCCCCTGCGCCAATCTCTCCTTGAGCAGCCCCGTCATAGCCTGCAGTTCCTCATCGGACTTGGTAGCCATCACGCCGTCCAGTTCCTCGATATTATCCACTATTTTGTCAATCTTCTTCAGTTCTTTTGTATTGAGGTCTCCAAAAATCTTTTCTAAAAAACTCATATCCTATGGTTCCTCTCACTTTCTCTATGACTTCCGTCTCATTACAGCCTTTAATTATATCATTCCATCTAACAAAAAGCAAAAAAGTCGGGCGGAGCAGAGCTCCGCCACTACTTTTTTGGGCCCCCCCGGAAGGGTATGAGGGGCACTCATTTTGCACATTTGACCCACCGCCTCCGGCCAGGTGTGAACTGTAAACCTACTTTAGTGCCT
>CAYLVS010000040.1:0-10154 GCA_964387185.1 uncultured Oscillospiraceae bacterium
GTATTTGCTGCCTGTAACCAACCCTTCAAAGATATAGTTCAATACACCAAATCCATAGAAATCATCTGTGCCCCAAACCGTGGCCACATTATGCAACTTCTTGCTTGTGTCGTATACGGAATCGCCGTATAGATCGTATAGAACCGGTTCCGTCAATCCCAGGGAATCTAATTGATCTTTATCCCAGGATGCAGGATCACTGCCAAGGAATTCATTCAGAGCTGCCTGATCCACGCCAAGCTCTTCGAGAGTGGCGGGATTATTCGCAAGCTTTTCCAGCTCTGTAGACAACTGCTCTGTGTCCAGCTCATAGCTATAGCGGAACGTATCTGCCATCAGTACTGTCCTTGTTTTCATCTCCCCGTTGGAATCCATGTACTCCACATCGTGGGTGCTAAAGAGTCCCGCGGGAATGAATAGGGTCAGCAACCAACAGGCAATGACCACAAAGAAAATGATTGCGTAGGTGTGGGGTGTTTGAAATCTTGTAAAGCCCTCACCGATTTTTTCCAGATTTTTTTCCGGTTTTTCCAATGACATTTTTACTCCTCCTTTATTAAGATAGCTTCCCAGTGTTGGCACAGTCTCAAGGTGTTGCCTCACAGACTGAATTTCCCGGATAATAGATTATAGGCACAATCGGAGGTATTAATACGACCTAATATGCCCAATGAGCTAAAGATTAAGACATCTGTGCCATTGGAAATGATTTGATTATAGGAGTAACCGGTTGACAAGTCAAAAACCTTTGTTAATAGAAACGGTATATTTCCATAGAAAGGGCATACCTCATTTGCTCCTTGAATAAAATGTTAGAAAGATTTTATGCGGGGTGCCTGGATATATGAAAAGATACAAAAGAACAAGGGGGAAAAAGCCGATTAAGATTTGCTTGTTTGTGGTAGGGGTAGTACTTCTATTGCTTTTGGCGGGCAACCTGGCCGGGTTCTTAGATATTCCCACGGCGATCGGGCAGGAAAAAAAGCTGCCCATTTATTCGGTGGGCACTGAGGAAAAGAAGGTTGCCATTTCTTTTGACGCTGCTTGGGGAAACTCACATACCGGTCCCATCTTGGATATCTTGGATCAGTACGGGGTAAAGACCACTTTCTTTTTAGTCAAAATCTGGGCTGATAAGTACCCGGAGGATGTGAAGGAAATCAGCGGCAGAGGCCATGAAGTACAGAACCATTCAGCTACCCATCAGGACATGACGACCTTGTCTGTGGAGCAGATCCGGGAGGAAATAAGCAGCACAGAGGCTGCTATCGAGGCGCTAACCGGCGTAAAGCCAAATCTGTTCCGGCCTCCTTTTGGGGCATATGACAACGAGGTAATCGAAACGCTGGAAGCCATGGATTACAAAGTGATTCAATGGTCTGTTGACAGCCTTGACTGGAAGGAGATTTCTGCGGATCTGATCGTGGAGCGGGTTTTGTCCCGCATTGAGCCCGGGGCTATCGTGCTCTTTCACAACGACGCGGTAGAGGTGGAGGAATACCTGCCGCGGATCCTGGATGAACTGGCTGCGCAGGAGTATGAGGTGGTGCCCATAGGGCAGCTGATCTATTGGGGGGATTACCACATAGACCATAGGGGAAAACAGATAGCAAATTAGCGAAGGGGGCAAGAGAATTGGACAGCAACGTGGAGACAAACCGAACGGAACTATTGGGAACCATCGCTACATTACCGGAATATAGTCATAAATCATATGGGGAGATCTTTTATTGTCTGACCTTGGCCATACAACGCAAAAGCGGCTACAGCGATAACATCCTTGTAATCGTGTCGGAGAGGCTTGTCTGGGATATGGAATTGGTGGAGGGCGGAGCTGTTCAGGTAATTGGACAGATTCGCACCTACAATGAAATGTTCGAGGGACGCAACAAGCTGAATATCGTAGTATTCGCGCGGGAGTTCAACCTTATGGATGAAGAAGATGTCTATGAGAATAAGGTTTGTCTGGAAGGCTATTTGTGCAAGCCGCCTATTCGCAGGGTTTCTCCTCTCGGAAGGGAAATCTGCGATATGATGCTCGCTGTCAACCGCATGTACAATAAATCGGATTACATACCCTGCATCGCCTGGGGGAGAAATGCTGTTTATGCGGGAGGGCTTTGCGTAGGCACAAAGGTACGCATCAGTGGCAGAATACAGAGCAGGGAATATCGAAAGAAAGAGGAGGACGGCAATCTGATTACCAGGATTGCTTACGAGGTCTCCGTCATCAAGATAGAGGAATAAGCAATTCATTGCATTTGAATTTTCCCTATGATAAACTGAAAAACAGACATACGGCGTCGGTCGCCATTGCTCTTGTACAGAATAGGAGAATACAAATGCGAATTGTTGTAGACGGAATGGGTGGAGACAACGCACCAGCCGCAATCGTTCAGGGATGTGTTGAAGCTGCCGCTCTTATCTCAGACTCGATTTTTATCGTCGGAGATGAAGCGCCCATTTACAAGGAACTGAATAAATATAAATATGACCATGAGCAAATCGCGGTTGTCCATGCATCGGATGTGATTACCAACGAGGATGCTCCCGTGCGGGCTGTGCGCACGAAGACCGAGTCCTCCATGGTAAAGGGAATCACAATGATCAAGGAGCAGAAAGCAGATCTGTTTATTTCAGCGGGAAACACCGGCGCTATGATGGCGGGTGGTCTTTTCATATTAGGGCGCATACAAGGAATCGACAGGCCGGCTCTCGCCGCTACCTACCCGGTATTTCTGGGTAAAGGCGTCTCGCTTCTGGTGGATTCCGGTGCAAACGTGGAGTGTAAACCCAACAACCTGCTGGAGTATGCCACAATGGGCAGCATCTACATGCAGAAGGTACTGGGTGTGGACAACCCCTCCGTCGGCTTGGTCAATGTGGGTTCCGAAGAAAACAAAGGGACTACAATCATAAAATCCGCTTATGAAATGTTAAGCAGAAGCAACCTGAATTTCCATGGAAATATCGAAGCTAGGGATGTTCCGAAAGGTGCCTGCGATGTCATTGTCTGTGATGGCTTTGTAGGAAATGTAATCCTCAAGCTGACAGAAGGGCTGGCCTGGAGTATTCTGAAGCTCCTTAAAGTGAAGTTTACTACCGGCCTTGTCTCCAAGGTGGGAGCTCTGCTTCTATCCGGAAAGTTTAAAGAAATCAAGGCAGAGTTCGACTATTCCGAATACGGGGGCGCGCCTATCCTGGGTGTTAAAGGAGCAATGCTGAAAATGCATGGTTCTTCCGGGTCCAATGCAGTTAAGAACACTATATTGAAGGGAATCCCCTTTGCGGAAAACAATGTGGTGCAGGTCATTCAGGATTCCGTTCTTGAGATGGAGGAAGTGATAATCAGTGAGTGATTTCAGCTTCGAAACGAGAATCGGTTATGTTTTTCGTGACCCACTACTGCTGGAAAAAGCCTTGACCCACAGTTCCGTTACCAACGAGACCGGCAAGGCCGCCGGTCAGAATAACGAACGGTTGGAATTCCTCGGGGATGCGGTTTTCGACCTCATTATCAGTAAATACCTCTATGACAAAATGACAGAGGTTGAGGAAGGGCAGCTCTCTAAGCTAAGAGCGCTGATCGTATGCGAGCGTTCTCTGGCTCAGTGCGGGCGACGTTTGAATATCAACGAAGAACTGCGGTTAGGCCGTGGTGAGGATCTCAATGGTGGTCGGAACCGATCGTCTATCCTTGCAGATGCAATGGAAGCTATGATCGGTGCCATCTATCTTGATGGCGGGTATGATGCGGCCACTTCCTTTGTGCTTTCTACATTTAAAGATACCATTGAAAATGCTGTGTCGGGAACCCTCTACCGGGATTTCAAGACGGCACTGCAAGAATTCCTGCAAGCCCGCAAAGAAGCGCATATCCGCTATTGTGTCGACAGGGAAGAGGGTCCGGATCACGACAAGACCTTCTATATCAGTCTGTGGGATGGAAACGCTCGGTTGGGAGAAGGCAGAGGAAAAACGAAGAAAGAAGCAGAGCAAAACGCGGCGAAAGCTGCTTTGGAGGGATACGAGGTTGTATTTTAAGAAAATCGATATTCAAGGATTTAAGTCCTTTGCAGAACCGGTAAGCATTGAGTTTCACGAGGGAATCACCTGCATAGTCGGCCCCAACGGAAGCGGAAAGAGCAACATAGCGGACGCCATTCGGTGGGTGCTAGGGGAACAGAGCCCTAAGATGCTTCGCGGTGGCAAAATGGAAGAGGTCATATTTGCAGGCACAGCAAACCGAAAGTCCAGAGGGATGGCCGAAGTCACTCTGACCATAGACAATACAAGGCAATTCCTGCCCATCGATTACTCGGAAGTAGCAATTACCCGGCGCATGTATCGCTCTGGGGAGAGTGGCTATTTCATTAATAAAGTACCTTGCAGACTCCGGGATATTCGGGAACTCATCATGGATACGGGCATCGGAGTGGATGGGTATTCCATTATCGGGCAGGGTCGAATTGCTGATATCCTCAGTGACAAACCGGAAGGCCGACGGGAGATCTTTGAAGAGGCGGCAGGTATCGTAAAATATAGGAGCAAGAAAGAGGAATCCGAGCGAAATTGACGGGCTTAAAGAAGACAGCGTGAAAGCAAAAGAGTATCTGGAATTGCGAGAGCGCTATAAAAATGTTGAAGTAAACATTACTCTTAAAAATGTAGAAAACCTTGAATTGAAGAATGAATACATAAAGGATGATATCAGCGAGCTGATTAACCACATTGAAGAAAGTAGAGTGCAAAGGGAGTCCATCGATGCGGATATCGCGGAAAACAGATCGCGAAACGAAGAACTGGAAACCCTAGGTAATACCGGGCGGGATCGACTGCTTGCTTTAGTGGAGGAAATCAATACCCTCTCCAACCAGAATCAACTCCGTCAGGAAAAGCTGTCTGCAATAGAAAAGGACAGGGAGCGACTGCAGTCTGAGTTGGAGTCCTTTACGCAGCGCAGGGAAAAAGAAGAGGGGAATGCAGCAGAGTTTGCTGTGACCTTGGAGAAAATTCAAAAGGAATACCAGTTGCTCAAATTGGAAGAAGTGGAGAGGGGCAAAGAGGTCGCTCGGCTGGAGACCGCAGTGGCTGAAACTCAGTTGTCAATAGATAGCAATAAGGATAAGATATACGAGTTTTTCAGCAAAGTTTCGGAGAAGAAAGGTGAGGTCAACAGCCTTATAAGTCTTAAGGAAACGCTGAAGAAGCGTAAAATACAGGTAAACTCCGAAAGCGAGGATCAGGACACTGCGGGTGTCAACTTGCAGGAAGAATACAGAAAGGCGCTGGCTGCTCGGGATGAAGTTGCTGAAGCCCTGAAGCAGCAAGAACAGGAAAGCTTTCAACTTAAGAGTACATACAGGAATGCCGTGACGAGAGAAAAACTAGTCGCACACGATCTGGGCGAGCGCAAGGTGTCTGTGGGTCAGTTAGCAGCCAGGCTGAAGATGATCGAAGAGATGGAAAACGCTTATGAAGGCTACAATGAAGCGGTTAAGTTCATCATGCGGTCGGGGCTTCAAGGCCTTCACGGTGTAGTTGCGGATTTGATCCACGTGCCCAAAGGCTTTGAGAGGGCTGTTGAAACAGCTCTGGGAGCCGCTTTGCAGAATATCGTGTGCAGGGACGACAAGGATGCCCAGGCAGCCATTCGGCTGCTGAAATCCAACCGGGTAGGAAGGCTTACCTTCCTACCTTTATCCGGCATAAGGTCCTCGGGAAGCAGTTCTTCTCACCAATTCAGAAACGAGGCCGGGTTCAAAGGTTTAGGTGTGGACTGTGTGGAATTTGACAGCAAGTACAGAAGGGTCATGGATTATCTTCTCGGTAGAGTAGTAATTGTTGAAAAGCTGGAAGATGCAGTGAGAATGTCAAAGCTGCAGGGAACCGGCGGACTGCGATTTGTTTCATTGGACGGAGATGTGGTTAACGCCTCGGGGGCAATCACGGGCGGAGCCTACCGCAATAAGACAGCTGGGCTTTTGGAGAGAAAAGCAGAGGCGAAGAACCTTGAGGAAAAGCTTCAGAGGTTGCAGTCTGAACAAAGGCAACTGGCGGCGGAATTGGAAGATTTGGCCGGGATCCTGGAGCAGAGCAGAAGGCAAATTGAGGTCATTGATGCGAAGCACCGGGAGACGGAGATGGCGCTTCTCAGCAGCGAAAATGAGCTTTCGCGCATGTCCACAAGTCTTTCCAATCTGGAGGATTCGAAGTATAAGAGAGATCGAGAGCTGTCTTCCATTGAGAATGAGGAGAAATCTGCCGCTGCAATGATTGAAGAGCTACAGCAAACAGTTGCCAAGATGGAGCAGCAGATTGCAGAAGCCGAGATGGCGGCTGAGAAGGCTATGGAGAGCAGTTCTTCCATTAAGAAGGAATTGGATGAAGCGAAGGAAAAGTTGACGCAAACCAGGCTTTCAACGGGGGCGACTGCCGGAGAGAGAAATAATGCGGAACAGATCCTGAAGAGGATTCAAGGATACATTGAGGAGTACACAGAGGAAGCAGCGCGAAGAAAAGACGCCCTGATTGCTCTGGAAGAGCAGGAAAATGGGCTGTTCATGGATGAAGAGGAGAGGATGAGGCTTCTGATGGAAAAGGAGGCCGCTAGGATCGCAATAGAGGAAAACGTTCACAAAGCAACGGAAGAGAAGCAGCTGGTCACTCGTTATTTGAATGAGATACAGACAAAGCGGGAAGCCCTCGATGATGTCCTTTCAGGCTAGCAGACGGACAAGCATGAGCTGGAACTGAAGCTGGCTAAAAATGAGACGCAAGTGGAAGGGTACAAAGAAAAACTCTGGGAGGATTTCGAGGTTTCCTATCTGCAGGCTATGGATTTTCAGAAGAGAGACTTCGTAATGTCGACGGCAGTGAGAGAAAGCCGGGATATCAAGAATCGCATGAAGGAGCTGGGGGAAGTCAACATTGGCTCCATTAAAGAATATGAGAGCGTCAGCGAACGTTACGAGTTCCTGACTGTGCAGAGGGACGATTTGCTGTCGGCCATGGATTCGCTGGTGCAGATCATCGAAGACATGGACAGAAATATCAGAAAGAGCTTCAAAGAGAGTTTCGACCAAGTGGTAGTTCACTTCGAACAGACCTTCCAGTCCCTTTTTGGGGGAGGAGTAGCGGAGCTCCGTCTGGAGGATGAATCGAGACCTTTGGAAACGGGCATAGATATCGTTGTCCAGCCACCGGGTAAAAAGCTGCAGAATATCAATCTGTTGTCCGGCGGAGAGAAGACTTTGACGGCGATTGCGCTGATGTTTGCCATACTGAAGACAAAGCCCACGCCCTTCTGCATACTGGATGAGGTGGAGGCGGCTTTGGACGAGGTGAACATTGACCGTTTTGCACGCTATCTCAAGGACTTCAAGGAAATTCAATTCACTTTAGTGACACATCAAAAGGCCACCATGGAATACGCCGATGTGCTATACGGTGTGACGATGCCGGAGCGGGGCATTTCCAAAGTGATATCGCTGAGACTCGGAGACGAGATCGATTTATAAACGGAGGGGAATACGTGTTTCAAAAGAAAAAATCCTTCTTTGGAAGGTTGCAGGAGAAAATAGAAGATGTCATTCTCATGCGTCCGGAGATTGACGAGGAGATGATGGAAGAGCTTGAAGAAGCGCTGATCACTTCGGATATCGGGATGGATACTACACAGAGAATTGTTGAACGCCTGAGAACCGATGTAAAGAAAATGAATATTCGCGATCCCGAGGGGGTCAGGGCGCAGATTCAATCCATTGTTCGGGAGTTGATGGACAAAGGGGAAGCCCACAAGCTTTCAGACCGGGTGCCCTTGATCCTGCTGGTCATAGGTGTAAACGGTTCGGGAAAGACCACATCCATTGCGAAACTGGCCCATCGATTGCAAAAAGAGGGGAAGACGGTGATGCTGGCCGCTGCGGATACCTTCCGTGCAGCAGCCGGTGAGCAGCTTCAGATCTGGGGAGATCGTTTGGGTGTAAGCGTCATCAAGCATGGGGAAGGGGCAGATCCGTCTGCCGTTATCTACGATGCGATTCAGGCAGCTAAGGCCCGGAGAACCGATGTGTTGATCTGCGATACTGCAGGCAGATTGCAGACAAAGAAGAATCTCATGGCAGAACTTGAAAAGATGTATCGGATCATCGAGAGAGAATATCCCGAGGCTGAGAAAGAGAGTTTGCTCGTGCTGGATGCGGCGACGGGAAAGAATGCTGTTTCACAGGCGCAGGAGTTCAGTCAGGTGGCACAGGTCACCGGAATCGTATTGACAAAGTTGGACGGTACGGCAAAGGGCGGTATCGTGATCACGATAGCCGACATGTTTGAAATCCCCGTAAAGTTCATAGGCGTAGGTGAGGGAATGGAAGACTTAGAGCCTTTCGATGCTGCAACTTTCGCGGCAAGCCTATTCCAATAACCCCACGGGGACAGACCCCTGGTTGGTTTTGGGGCCCCCGCAAAGCAAAGCGTTTCATCATTTATGATGAAACGAACGTAGCGGAGTTTGCTCCGACGTGGGGATAGATTTTAACTGGGTTTCCGTCTCGCTTTGCTCGTCAGATTTGAGACAAGGCTAGGTAAGATAAGGACTGCGGCGAGATAGGGGACGTAAAGAACATGAAATTCTTTGATCGTGTAATATACGAGTAGTATTGCACCGGGCAACCCCGCCATTAACCCTACGATCCATTTTAGATCCGGCCAGATTAATCCTAATACTGCGCCCAGTACTAAATAAATTAGAATGATTATGCCGATTGTGGCCATTCTTTCTCCTGTTTCTCCGTCTGTGAAAACGGAAAGAAAAACACCGAAAAACCCGACGACTCCACCCAGAATCAAGGCCACCAGTATGCCGATTGTATTCTTCATATTCTTTCCCCTCATATTTTTATAATTAAGCCCAGAAAATGCTGCCGATACTGAGCCCGGTTAAAGCTACAAATTATTAAATTCATAATATAGAGTATCCATTTGCATTGCAATAGAAACAATAAATGTTAATTAAATTATTCAGTATGCAGATGTAGCGACTCCAGTGCCGGTGCAAAGCGAACCATCTGATTCAACATTAAACCGAATTTAAGCTATTAGTCTGAATCCACTGGTCAAAGATAAACCAGCATAGTGATAATTCAGCTTGATGGTTAGATTTTGATTTGTGCTCTCATGCAAAGGGGTCAAGACAAGCAACGGGCCCGGGCTGGAAATGCAGTTTGCCGTTGCTCCGAGAGAAGAAAAGCAACGGGCCTAGGCTGGGATTGCAGTTTACCGTTGCCCCGAGAGGAGAAAAGCAACGGGTCTGGGCTGAAATTTTAGTTTACCGTTGCTCCGAGAGGAGAAAAGCAACGGGCCCGGGCTGAAATTTTAGTTTGCCGTTGCTCCGAGAGGAGAAAAGCAACGGGCCCTGGTCGAAATTGCAGTTTACCGTTGCCCCGAGAAGAGAAAAGCAACGGAACTGGGCTGAAATTGCAGTTTACCGTTGCCCCGAGAAGAGAAAAGCAACGGAACTGGGCTGGAATTGCAGTTTACCGTTGCCCCGAGAAGAGAAAAGCAACGGGTCTGGGCTGGGATTGCAGTTTACCGTTGCCCCGTGAGGAGAAAAGCAACGGGCCCGGGCTGAAATTTTAGTTTACCGTTGCCCCGTGAGGAGACAATCTATTAATAGAGGGATAAGTTTCACTTTATGAATAAAGATAAATGCAGAGAAGCAGTTGACATAATGTAATAATATGGTATATAATATACAAAATAGTAACCTGTACTTTATATGCTGTATATGCTGTATTTATCATCCTGATAAGTGCATAGACTATGAGACGAGAATGAAATATAATGATAATACGCTGAAAGATATTATCATGAAAAGGTATGATCTAAATAATTTACATGAATTATCTGTTGAAGAAAGGGTCAATATAATTCATTCAATGCTTTCGGATACAGATGCAAGTGTTCGACAGCTAAGCCGAGTTCTAGGAGTTGACAGAAAAGGTGTTAACAGAGTAAGAAGGCGATGAGGCAATGAGGCGAGGGCTTTCCTCGAGTAGACAAAAAGGGCCAAGGGGTCTGTCCCCGTGGGGGGGGGGAAGATGAGAGCGTTTATTGGGATTGATTTTGACGAACATACTAAAAATAAAATTCGG
>CAYLVS010000040.1:10164-10911 GCA_964387185.1 uncultured Oscillospiraceae bacterium
GGATACAGATGCAAGTGTTCGACAGCTAAGCCGAGTTCTAGGGGTTGACAGAAAAAAAGGGCCAAGGGGTCTGTCCCCGTGGGGGGGGTAAGATGCGAGCATTTATTGGGGTTGATTTTGATGAGAGTACGAAAGACGAGATAAGGACCCTACAGCAGTACTATCGAGACAGGTCTCCAAAAGGTCGATGGAAGCACCGAGACAATTTTCACATTACCCTAAAATTTCTCCGTGAAGTAGACTTAGGGCAGAAGGAGCAAATCGACACCATCATGGCGGACATCTGTGGAAGGCACGCACCTTTTGTATTGAAATTTACCCAACCGCAGATATTTAATGGAAAGGATTCCATACGGGTCTTATGGCTTGGCTTGGATGGAGATATTGACAGGTTACATTCTCTGCAAAAGGAAATTGACCTTGCTCTTGAACCTGTTGGTTTTCAGAGAGAAAGCAGGAAATACAACCCCCACATAACCATGGGTCAGGACATTATTTTAGAAGATAGCTTTGAAACATTGAAAGGACTCACCCCACCCACGCATTTTAAGCCGATGCAAATCACAAATTTATATCTGTTCAAGAGTGAACAGATTGAAAATAAGAGAATATATACCAAAGTTAGCCGGTACGATTTACCATAAACGGCACCGAGAACCGCGAGGCGCCAATTCCGCAGGAAGAAAGAGAAGAGGGGGAAGAGAAAGATGAAAAGCGTATTCTATTATGACACTGAAATCGGACGAA
>CAYLVS010000041.1:0-10781 GCA_964387185.1 uncultured Oscillospiraceae bacterium
TATAACGAAGAACCGGACAGCTTGGACGTGCTGTTTTTCGGCTCAAGCCACATGTACTGCTCCGTGGATCCGGCGGTTTTTCAAGAGGAAACCGGCCTATCCTCATACGTCTTTGCCACCCAGCAACAGCCTCTTTGGATCACCTACCACTACATGGTAGAAGCGCTGAATATCCAGCACCCCCGGCAAATGGCGTTGGAAATTCACATGGCCATCCAGACGGAGGATTATCTGGACGAAGGGACGAACCACTCTGCCATAGATCCGATCCCCATGTCGGAAAACAAGCTGAAGATGATTGCTGCCTCTGTTCCTGAAGGGGAGCGTCGTTACTATATCTTCAACATCATGAAGTACCATAGCCGGTGGGAGGAGTTAGAGAAGGAGGATTTTGTCCGCACCTTTGAAAAAACCACGGATCCGGATAAGGGCTTCGTGCGTTTGACCGAAATATCCAAAGAAGTTGTGTGGGAGGATGTCTCCCATGTGACAGAGAGCAAGGTTGGTACCCAGAAGAACATGGAATATCTGAATAAGATCATTGACCTTGCAGAGGAGAAAGACATTCCGTTGCTGCTGTTCAAATCCCCCTCCAATGCAACGGTTGAGGAGAAGACGTTCTACAACGGCGTGGCGGAACTGGCCGCGCAGAGGGGAGTTGCGTTTGTCGACTTCAATGACACGGAACATTATCGGGGGATAGGGCTGGAGGTCAAGGAAGACTTTTATGACCAACGCCATCTGAACGAAGGCGGAATGGAGAAATTTGTACCCTATTTCAGCACTTTTTTAATTAATAAAGCAGATTGACCTACAATAAGTTCAAAATATTCTGATTAAGCTCTCTCCCTGCGGGTAATAGCTAATAAATTCTAATATTTTTCAGAGGAGGGGAGACGAATGAAAACAATTCTCGTACCCATAGATGGGTCTGATTATTCAAAGAGAGCCATGTTAAAAGCAAAAGAGCTGGCAGATTGCTTAGGGAGCAAAATCATCATTATGAATGTGATGAACATAGTAACCACTGTATCCTTTTATCCCAGCCTGCATGCAGCGAAGCCGGGCGGATCAGTGGATTGGCCAGGTCTTTATGAGACTGCAAAGCAAAGGTCCGAGGAACTCCTGGATGAAGCGAAGGGGCTACTGAGTGGTTCGGATGTGGAGACCGTCATGATTGATGATCCATCCGGCAGATTTGCTTCCGCGATTGTAAACTTTGCCAAAGAACGGGATGTGGATCTCGTAGTCATGGGGTCCAACGGAATGGGTTCCCTACGTCATCGGCTGTACCTAGGAAGCGTTACGACTAAGGTCTTACATATGACGGATAGACCCGTATTAGTCATTCAATAACAGCTTGCGACCTGAGATTCTCTGATTCGACGCAGGGTCTTATGAATGGGCTTGATGAGGGGGTGGTTTATGAGTTTCGCTAGCCGAAAGGAGAAAACCGCCTCCTGACGTTGTCTTTATTTGTTTTTTTCATTCGGATATTGGCCGTGTAGATCTTCTGCAGTTGACGAAAAAAATATTATAGTATTCAAATTTGTCGTATGGTGTTATAATAGAAAACACGATATAATTTGAATGACAACGGAGGTACAGTTTGTGTTGCAAGAAGAGACAAAGTCTTCCGTCACATTGTGGCAAAATCTGATTTGCAGATTAGATGGTGTTTGTGCGGCAAAGGTTGTTCTTTCCACAGAGGACATACCGGAAGAAATACATATACTTGCCGGTACAAATAAGTCTCCAAAAGCCATAACGCGGGATGTACAATCCGCTTTAATGGCCGCTTTTGGAGTTGAGGTGGATTATCGGATTATCAGTATCGCCCAAGTTCATCCCGAACTGTCAGAAAAAGATAGTAGGCTTTGTTACGCAGGGATAGACACGAAATTCATCGACGGTCGAGGGGATATTGTTGTCTTTCTGTCTCACGGTGATTTCCGAACAGAAGGAAAAGCATCTTATACGAGTCGAAACAAAACCTCTCATTTGCGTGGGGTGGCATACGCAACCCTCGACGCAGTCTCTAAGCTTACGACAGAATGCAACCGTAGCCAATACGATTTAATTACTACAGAAATAATTGATGTGAGCGGAAACCCCGTTGCTCTTGCGGCCCTGTGTGATGAACAGGGACAAAAAGTCATCGGTAGCTCTTTTGTCCGGGAAAACATGGATGATGCTATGGTCAAAGCGGTGCTGGATGCGTTGAATCGCCGCATTGCCAGGCACATTACAGCTTAGCAGGTGGTTGGGACATCAGCCACCGTTGATAAATGGTGACAACAGATTCGGAACCTTCACGAATTACATAGAGCGGAGCGGATATAGCCTGCCTGTTTAGCGGTATGGCAGAGTACCTGAGAAGGAGGCTATATCATGAACAGAGTAATCCTGGTATTATCGAGTCTTTGCGCTTTGTTGCTTTCAAGTGGTGCATTTTTCTGCGTAAAATAAGTTAGTCGATACCCGGTTCCGAATCTGTTTAACAAAAATGACATGAAAATATGTAAAGAGAGTAATACGTCACTGAGGTGAATCACATGAGGAGCGGTCAGAAAATATATGTGGCATTTGTGATGTTGGCGGGTACAATAGCTCTTGGATTTAGCGCGGCAAAAGCATGGGACCATATTATGCAGGAGTCGATTCCCCCAGGACGTATCGTTGATTGGTTTATTATGCTTGCGCTCTTAGTCCTTTGCCGAGCGCTTCCTGTTTATATTGCACGGGACAAATCCATAGAGGTTTCATTTGTTCCTGTTGTTGCCAGTGCCATGGTTTACGGCCTTTACCTCACCATTGTACTGTTTTTCTTCTCTACGTTTTTTCTCTTCGCCTTTGATAAGTCCTCCGGAAAGGTTTACTATCAACTGTCTCGGGAACGGGATAAAGAACTGTTCAACACGGCAAATATTCTACTGTCTATTTTTATCGGGGGCCAACCATTGCTCCTGCTGGGGGGCTATGGAGAGAGCTTCTCTTTCCCCTATTCCATTCTGCCGGCTACTTTGTTCGCAGTGGTGACCATTGCTGCAAACCTGATATTATTCATTCTCTACTTTGTTTCGGCAGGGAAAGAGCGCTTTATTCATATGCTTTCGCAGACAATACTGGGAATTCTACCAAACGTGATATCAACAATTCCCTTTGGTATATTCATTGCAATACTTCTGTATATGGAAAAAGGCAGCTTTTTTGTTCTCCTGTTCATACTGCCTCTTCTTTTGGCACGGTATTCCTTTAAGCTGTACTGGGACAGCCATTCCATGCATATGCGTACGATCACTACTTTGACCCGGGCGATCGAAGCAAAGGACCCTTATACAAGAGGGCATTCGGAGAGAGTTGCGGAATTAGCGGAACAAATTGCTCGTACCATGAAATTACCTGAAAAGATGGTGGCGGACATCCAGATGGCGGCTCTGATACACGACATAGGGAAAATCGGGGTTGAGGACCATGTCCTGAATAAACCCGGGGAGCTCACTTGCGACGAATTCGAGCAGATTAAACAACACCCGGTCATTGGCAGTGAGATTATCGAGGAAATCCAATTCTCAAAGACGATTGTAGATGCTGTGCTCTATCACCACTGTCGTTACGATGGCTGTGGCTATCCCAGCGACGGAAATGAGCCCATGATTCAGCCATTAGCGGCAGCTATTTTGGCCATCGCGGACTCCTATGATGCTATGACATCTGATCGGCCGTACCGCAGGAAGCTCTCTCATGAGAGGGCTCTGGATATCATAAACGAGAACTCAGGGACTCAATTTGATCCGAAGGTGGTTGAGGTTTTCTTTAAGATGATTGCTAGAGTGGATGCAACTCCCGAAGTGGTGACATCATGATGCCGGTGAAGCTCTATCTTCCATTGTTAGCGTTTGCGGTAGAGTTTCTGCTGTCTCGGGGAGGCTTTCCCGAATGGTTTGTTTTCCCCGTAGAATATGGACTTCTGCTCTGGTTTGTCCTTGCAAATATAAGGCAGAGGGGCTCCTGGCCTTATTGGATCGGCACCGGCACAATCTTAAACCTTGCGGTCATTTCGGCAAACGGATTTTGTATGCCTGTTTGGCCTTCTTTTTTTGTTGACTCCGGAAAACAGGGGCTTATGGATTCTTTGCTGAATGGGGATGTTTTTGGGTACACTCTTGTAGACGCAAGCACGAGGCTGCCTTTTCTGGCGGATGTAATCGGGTTTTCCTTCTATGGCGATCTCATTGGATTTGCCAGTGCTGGGGACTTGTTTCTGCTGGTCGGGGCAGGCGTTTTGCTCTATAAGATTACAGTAGGTTCTGGTTTCCGAAAAAGACAAGGCGTTTTATAAGCTATAATCGAGACAATAAAAAGTGCTTGACTTCAGTTTTTGCTTGTGGTAACATTCTTCTAAACCGAAGACGGGGAAGTAAAACTGTGAAGCGATCTACAGCGAATCGGGGGTGGTGTGAGCCCGAGAGATGCAGCCTCAGACAAATGGTCCCCCGAGGGTGGAGCGAAAGGGCATGGGTGCCCCAGTAGTTTCCAACGCAAGGCCGGCGTTATCTGGCCGAGGGTGTGATGGCACTCTGCAGAGAGGATATGTTGTGAAACATATCAAACAAGGTGGTACCGCAAGTTAACACTTGTCCTTGTAGTAAATAAGGATAGGTGTTTTTTTATTACCCGCGGAAAATGCAGAGACCCTTTCGGTATTTCTTACATTTAGAAATGAAAGGTAAAAGGTAAAGAAAATGAGAAAGAGCTATGATGTGGACTTCAACACGTATTTGAGGGAGTATCCAAACGCAGAAGGTTATTTTGGACAGTATGGAGGGGCTTATCTACCTCCGGAGCTGGTTCCCGCCTTTAAAGAAATAACTGAGGCATATCAGACCATTTGCCATTCTGCGCAATTTATCAGTGAACTTCGCCGGATTCGAAAAGAGTTCCAGGGTCGCCCAACCCCCGTTTATCATTGCGAACGGCTGTCTCGAAAGCTGGGAACTTCACAAATCTATTTAAAGCGGGAGGATCTCAACCATACGGGAGCTCACAAGCTGAACCACTGCATGGGTGAAGGACTGCTGGCAAAGTTCATTGGAAAGAAGAAAATTATCGCAGAAACCGGTGCAGGACAACACGGTGTGGCCTTGGCCACAGCTGCCGCTTACTTTGGGTTGGAATGCGACATTTATATGGGAGAGGTGGACATTGCAAAGCAGGCGCCCAACGTGGCGCGCATGAAGATACTGGGTGCCAGAGTAGTTCCGGTAAGCCATGGGCTTAAAACCTTGAAGGAAGCAGTGGATGCCGCTTTCGACGCATATATGAATGAGTACAAAGATGCGATCTACTGTATCGGTTCCGTCGTTGGTCCCCACCCCTTTCCCATGATGGTCCGAGATTTCCAGATGGTCGTCGGAAACGAAGCCAGAGACCAGTTCATAGGAATGACGGGTATTTTACCCGATGCGGTGGTGGCCTGTGTAGGAGGCGGCAGCAATGCAATGGGCATGTTCCCTGCATTCCTGGGCGATCCTGTGGAACTATACGGTGTTGAACCCTTGGGCCGCGGGCCTGCGATCGGAGATCATGCGGCATCCTTAACCTATGGTGAGGAAGGGATTCTTCACGGATTTAACAGTATGATGCTCAAGGATGCGGAAGGAGGGCCGGCACCAGTGTATTCCATAGCCAGCGGTCTGGATTACCCGTCTACAGGTCCTGAACATGCTTTTCTTCATGAAAAAGGTCGTGTAAACTATATTGCTGCCACGGATGAGGATGCGATAGGGGCCTTCTTCAAGCTCTCCAGATGTGAGGGAATCATTCCCGCCCTGGAAAGCGCCCATGCAGTGGCAGCGGCCATGAAGATGGCAAAAGAGGGTAAACACAGAGCAATTCTAGTGAACCTTTCCGGTCGGGGAGACAAAGATATGGATTATGTGATCGAGAATTACGGCTTCGGAGAAAGCTATAGCCGGTTCTAGGAAGTGAGAGCTTTTGACCGGGGGGCAAAAGTGCTCCGTAATGATTAAATAGGTCATAAAAAATAAAATGGACGAAAAGAGGGCTATAGTTTGTTATAAAATAGCCCTCTTTTTCCTTGGGATGGCAGGGGGACGTTTTGGGGGTGGCAGGGGGACGTTTTGTTTGCCACCCCGCTGACAAAAAGGTGGCAAACAAAACGTCCCCCTGCCATACAGATAAATGGGACACCAAGAGACCTTCGAAATCCAAACTGTCCTATTTGAAGCTTGTTTTGGATCGGAATTTAGCCCAAATCCACCCGCATAGGACATTTATTAGTGGGAGTGCAAAGTTTTGTCCTATATTTACTTAAATTGTAGGACAGTACACCCCCTACTTGACAAAAAATGTCCTATCAGAGGACTTTGGGATTGCGAAAACCTACCATTTGATGACCCGAATAGGACACTTAAGCCAAGTTATGATAATTTCTGTCCTAACCCGAAGAACCGTCCCTTTGTGTATTGATCAAAGCCCGTCTCTTTAAAGCTCACCTCTTGGTTCTCGTGTTCAATAAATTATATTTATCCAATATATTAGCATGGACTACTCAAATGCAGGCTCATATTTCAACGCTGACTAATATAACGGAAAAGAATATTGAAATAGCACTTGAATAATATGCAGAATAATGTATAATTATAAATTATACTTTCAAGGGTTATTTTAAGGTGGATATTATGATTAAAAAAATTGAAAAAGTGAAAGCAGGAATCATCGGTGCGACGGGCTATGCCGGTACGGAATTGCTCCGTATCCTTACCGATCACCCCGATGTTGCAATAACAGGAATCAGTTCCGTGAGTTTTGCAGGACAGGATCTGTCGGATATTTACCCCTCTTACCGATCGGGAAAATATCCCCAGTTAGCGGGAGATCCTGAGGAATTGATAGGGAAGTGCGACGTGATCTTTGCGGCCTTGCCCCATGGTCTGTCCCAGGAGCCGGCCAAACAGTGCGGGGAGAAGGGAATTGCATTCATCGACTTAGGCGCTGACTTCCGGCTGGAGAAGGAAGAGGAGTACCGCCAATGGTATGGGGAAGTTTTTATAGATGAAGACCTTCATGGTCGGGCAGTGTACGGACTCTGCGAACTGTATCGGGAGGAGATCAAAGCATCTCGCCTGATTGCAAATCCGGGCTGCTATCCGACTTCTGCTGCGCTAGCACTTTATCCGGCCTTAAAGGCCGGGCTTATAGGGACCCAAAACATTATCATAGACGCGAAATCCGGTGTTACAGGAGCGGGAAGAACCATGACGCAGATTACCCATTTCCCCGAATGCAATGAATCTTTTACCGCCTATAAGGCGGGAAGCCACCGCCATAGACCGGAGATCGAGCAGACGCTTTCGAAATGTGCCGGAAAGTCAGTAGAAATAACCTTTACACCCCATTTGCTGCCGGTGAACCGGGGAATTCTCTCCACTATATATTGCGACTGCGACGAAGATCCAGCGGTTCTGAGGCGGTGCTACGAAGAAGCTTACGAGGGGGAACCCTTTGTAACGGTGTTAAAGGACGGAGAGTACGCCAACATTCGAAATGTAAAGCTTTCAAACAGCTGCCACATTTCCTTGCATTACGATAGACCCAGAAAGAAGCTGATTCTATGCAGTGCAATTGACAATATGATGAAGGGCGCAGCTGGGCAGGCAGTGCAAAATATGAATCTAATCTGCGGATTTAAGGAGACGACGGGGCTTACAGCCATTGCCCCGGCATTTTAGAAAGGAATAGTGGAATGGAAATCATTAAAGATACAGTGAAAGAAAATATTTATCAAATTGAGGGGGGTGTTTGCGCGCCCAAGGGGTTTACCGCCGCCGGAGTGCACTGCGGGATTCGTAAAAACAAGAATAATAAAGATCTGGCGCTCATATACAGCACGGTGCCCTGCAAGGCCGTGGCGCTCTACACTTCGAATAAAGTCAAAGCCGCTCCCCTCTACGTGACCATGGAACACCTGAAGGACGGAAAGGCCCAGGCAATAATTGCAAATTCGGGAAATGCCAACGCCTGTGCAGCAAAGGGTGAGGAGAACGCAGTCAGGATGGCGGTTGCTGCTTCAAAGGCGTTGGGAATCGACTGTAAGGATGTAATCGTGGCTTCAACAGGTGTAATCGGCGTCCCTCTTGATGTTCAGGCCATTGAAGAGGGTATGCCGGTGCTCTCTGGAGCTCTCTCCCCAGAAGGCAGCAGCGATGCTGCGGAAGCCATTATGACTACGGACACCTATAAAAAGGAGTATGCGGTGGCGTTTCACCTCGGTGATAAAATGGTTCGAATGGGTGGCATTTCAAAAGGCTCAGGCATGATCCATCCCAATATGGGAACCACCCTCAATTTCATTACTACTGATGTAAATATCAGTAGTGAATTGCTGGAAAAGGCGTGGCGTCATTGTGTCAAGAGGTCTTTTAATCGCATCAGTATCGATGGAGACACCTCCACTAATGACATGGCATGCATCCTAGCCAATGGATTAGCCCAGAACTTAGAGATTCTTGATGGGACTGAGGACTATGAAATATTTCTCACTGCACTCATGAAGTTATGCGTACATTTAGCCAAGGAACTTGCCAGGGATGGAGAGGGCTCAGACCGTCTGATTTCATGCACGGTGAGCAACGCAGCTGATGAGGAGAAGGCAGAGGTCATGGCAAAAGCAGTCATTGCATCCTCTCTTACCAAGGCGGCTATGTCAGGAGAAGACGCTAATTGGGGCAGGGTATTGTGTGCCATGGGCTATTCCGGAGCGGAGTTTGATTACCAAAAGGTAGATATTTCTTTCTGCTCCAAAATAGGAGAGGTTCTTGTCTGTCAAAACGGAAACGGCTTGGAATTTGATGAAGAAAAGGCGGCGGAAATCCTTTCCGCGAATGAAATAGAGATTCAAGCAGATCTAAAGGAGGGAAGCGAGCAGGCAACGGCCTGGGGTTGCGACTTAACTTGCGAATACGTAGAAATCAACGGTAGCTACCGTAGCTAAGAAAGAAGGTAACCAAGATGGTTCAGCAACAGGCAGACAAGGCTCAACTCCTTGTCCGTGCACTTCCATATATACAGAAGTTTAACAACAAGACCATAGTCATAAAATATGGCGGGAACGCTATGGTTACAGAAGCTTTAAAGGATGCTGTGGTTCGAGATATTGTTCTCCTTTCCTTAGTAGGAATCAACGTCGTATTAGTTCACGGTGGCGGACCGGAGATCAGCCAAATGCTCAATCGCATCAATAAGGAATCTCGTTTTGTAGACGGCCTCCGCTATACTGATGAAGAAACCATGGAGATCGTCCAACAGGTTCTCTGCGGCAAAATCAATAAAAATATTGTATCGCTAATAAACGGTGTGGGTGGAAAAGCAGTGGGCCTCAGCGGAATGGACGGAGGAATGATTCGCGCCGCAAAACTGCAGGGAGAAGAGGATTATGGACTGGTAGGCGAGATCGCCAGCATCGATCCCAAGTTGCTTATTGATATGTTGGAAAAGGGTTACATCCCGGTCGTGTCGGGTATTGCTCAGGGGATCGATGGCGAAGAGGTTTACAACATCAATGCGGATACAGCTGCGGCAAAGTTGGCGGTTGCTTTAGGTGCCATTAAGTTAATCTTGCTTACGGATGTGAGGGGGGTCATGATCGACCAGGAAGATGAAAGCACCCTGATATCCCGCATGGTTCTGTCCGACATCGATAAGCTCAAGGAGAGAGGGATTCTCTCCGGGGGCATGATACCCAAGTTGGACTGTTGCGCGGACGCCATATCAGGCGGCGTGGAGCGTGCGCATATTTTGGATGGCAGGATTGAACATTCTATTTTAATTGAACTGTTGTCAGATGAGGGTATCGGCACGATGCTCACTGCAAACGAGGAGGCTTAGGATGGATTTTCAGGTGATGAAACAAAACGATGAGAAATGCTGTATGCAGAATTATGGACGGTATGCAGTGGCTTTTGATTATGGGAAGGGCTCTTTATTATACGATTATATTGGAAAGGAATATGTGGATTTTGCCAGTGGTATCGGCGTCAACAGCGTCGGTTATGCAAATCCCCATTGGATGGAGGCGGTGAGCCGACAGGCAGGAAAGCTTGCTCACGTGTCAAACCTGTTTTACACAGAGCCTTACAGCATTTTGGCACAGCGGTTGACAGCTCTTGCAGGCATGAAAGCCGCATTCTTTTGCAATAGCGGTGCGGAGGCCAACGAAGCCGCGATAAAGCTTGCCAGAAAATACAGCTGCGATAAATACGGTGAAGGCCGGTCTGTTATTATCACCCTGACCCAATCCTTCCATGGGCGGACCATGGCGACGCTCACAGCAACTGGACAGCCCGATTATCACAGGCATTTTGCACCCTTTATGGAAGGCTTTCGCTATGTGGAAGCCAATGACCACAAAGCCCTTGAGCAGGCCATTGCGCCGGATGTGTGCGCCATAATGGTGGAAGGCATCCAGGGAGAAGGCGGCGTGATTCCCCTAGAGAATGCCTATGTGCAGAAGTTGCAAACTCTCGCGGCGGAGCACGATATTTTGCTGATTTTCGACGAGGTGCAGACCGGAAATGGCCGAACGGGTAATTTTTTCAGCTATCAGAGCTTTGGCGTGAGCCCGGATCTGGTTACCACAGCAAAGGGCTTGGGAGGAGGACTTCCCATCGGTGCGCTGCTGGCAAACGAGAAATGCAGCGATGTACTTACCCCCGGAACTCATGGTTCTACCTTCGGAGGAAACCCCATAGCATGCGCAG
>CAYLVS010000042.1:0-10517 GCA_964387185.1 uncultured Oscillospiraceae bacterium
TGCACTGATTCCGCTTTTGGGTAAAGCCGCATGGGCTGACTTTCCGAAGAATTCGATCTCAAGACCATATCCCCCTCTGGCACCGAGGCAAACAGTGGGAAAGGGCTTTCCCACAAAACCGGCGGATGGCTCCGTCACAATAGAGAAATCTACATCTTTTAGATAGCCTTCTTCAATGAGTGCATTGGTTCCCATGCCGTAGGGGCCCTCTTCAGAGGATACGTAAGTAGAAATAATCCTCCCTTTGAAATCCTCGTGGTTTTCTGTAAAGGCTTTCAGTGCCAGCATAGTTGCTGCACAACCCGACTTCATGTCCAGAGCACCTACACCATAAATCCGGTCGCCGTCCACGTGACCGGCATAGGGATCCATGGTCCATCCGTTGCACAACTTGACTGTGTCCAGGTGGCCATTGATGCAGATAGAGGGTCCGGGTTTGCTTCCCTGCAATTCTACAACTACATTCTTACCTTTAAAGCCTGTAACCTTCTCTTCATGGTAATTATGTATGTGAGCCTTCATCCCCTTGGTCTGAAACCAGCCCTCTACAAATTCCATAATCCGGTCTTCTTCAAAGTAAGGGCTCTTTATGGAGATGAGCTTCTTCACCAGTTCCAGCGCTTCCTTTTGTTTTATCATAATGTTGTTCCCCTCAAATCAACTTGTTTATAATCGACTGCGTTGCCCTGCTACAGTTCAGCTACTTGTCTGTCATCAGCTGCACGTCGGGCATCGATCTCTGCTTGCATTTCCGGAGTATTGCGCCATACAAATTTGCCTGTAATCGCATATATGATCGCAATTATCGGAACAAAGATTGCCAAGTAGGTGTACGGCAGATAGTCCAAAGTGGCTACTCCCAGAGTACCGGTAAAGTATACACCGCAGAGTCCCCAGGGAACTAAAGGTGAGGTTACAGTCGCAGCATCTTCACAGGTTCTGGATGCGACCATTCTCTTGATACCCAGCTTGTCATATGCCGGAAGGTACATTCTGCCGGGGATAAGGATAGCTACATACTGGCTGGCAGAAATCATATTGACCAGAATCGCAGAGAATACATGGGTAATGATAAGATTCCTTGCATTTTTGGTAGCTGCGGCCATCTTGTTCAAGATCGCCTCCAAGCAACCTGTCTTCTCCAAAATTCCACCGAAACTCAGTCCTAGGTATCCCAGAGACACGGTCCACATCATGGCTTGCAGCCCACCCCTGTTGAGAAGTCTATTGACCTCGGCGATGCCCGTATCAATGGAGAAGCCATAGTTCATAAAGCCCATCATTTCATAGAGACCATATCCGTTGATGATCATGGCGAGGAACATACCTACTATAGATGCGATAACCATTACGGCCAGTGCGCTAACCTGTTTGTACGCCAGAACCACTACCACTGCCAAAGGAATCATAGCAATGATGGCAAAGGCCGGAGTAATATTAAAGTTTTCCGATAGGCCTGTCAAGAGCACTTCTACCGTTGATGTATCGATAGAGTCCGCTGAATATTTCATACCGAGAATAATGTATATCACACAAGAAATAATAAAGGCTGGCACTGTAGTGAAGAGCATGCTCTTGATGTGATGGAATAGCGGAGTCTCCGTCACGCCTGCTGCCAGGTTCGTGGAGTCTGATAGAGGCGACAGCTTATCACCGATGATAGCACCGGAGATGATGGCACCCGCCGCCATTTCAGAAGGAATCCCGAGCCCCATACTGATTCCCATAAATGCTACACCAAATGTTGCACCTGTTGTATAACTGCTTCCTGTCGCCATAGATGCAATTGAGCAGATAAAAGCTGCCGCAAATAGGAACATGGAGGGTGAGATTAGTTTCAGCCCGTAGTACATGAGGGCAGGGATAGTTCCCGATGCGATCCAGGAGGGGATTAGCATTCCTATGAACATCAGGATCAACATAGGAATAGTCGCTATTTTGCAGCCGTGAATAATGCCTTCCTCAATTCTTTTCCATTTCATGCCCTGCACCATTAAAACGATGGTGGCAAAAGCGCATGCAAAGATCAGGGTCAAATGGATGTCGGGGGAGCCCAACTGAATGACCTGGATGGTCAACAGCGCAAATAAGAAAATAACGATTGCTAAAGACGTTCCGAAAGATGGATTAATTAATTCTTTCTTACTACTACCCATTGCAAAAACCTCCTTTTTTCTTTCATCATAGCGGAAAGGTTTTAATAAACTGTGTATTTATTCGTTGATACTCAAAAATAAATAAATTTTTTTTATTCTTCTAAACCATTTATAAACAACTATTCAAATAATCTAAGGCCGTAATTAAGAAAAGCTCATCCGTGATTTTGCCTGCGAATGAGCTTTCCGTTCCGCTGTTGTTTGTAATGTTATTCTTTATTGGCGTCTACAAAACGTTTAATCTTCTTACCGGTAGTCTTTTCGAAATCGGTCTTCCGGATTGCCATCTTTTTGATTCTCTTGAAGAAAGGCAGCTCCTCGTTTATTTTGTCTACTTCTTTCCAGAGCAGTTCCAGAACCTGTTCATCGGTATAGTTTTCACCCAGGGCTTCCGCCACTGCGTCCTCATCTACTTTGACATTTGCGGAAATCACAGTATCCTTGCTGTCCTCACTGTCTTTACCCCAGACTAAGGATTCCTCTACGTAAGGCACTTTGCCCAGATAGTATTCAATCTCCTCCGGAAAAACGTTCTTTCCATTTTTCGTGATAATGACGTTCTTTTTCCTGCCTGTGATGTAGACGAAATTATCCTTATCCATGTAGCCCAAATCCCCTGTGTGAAACCAGCCGTCCTTCAGCACTTCCTTCGTAGCTTCTTCGTTCTTAAAGTATCCCAACATAATATTGGGACCTTTTGCACAAATTTCCCCGATTCCCGTTTCTGGATCCGGGTTGTCAATTTTCAGATCGAACCCGGGAGGAATATAGCCGGCAGAGCTGCTCTTGGGATTGACATCGGGATTCAGGGCACAGATTGGTGCACATTCCGTAAGTCCGTAACCTTGCAGTGCCATGATGCCGAAATCCTGAATGCCATCCAGTATTGCAGGGTCGATAGCGGCACCGCCACAAATCATGATGCGCATTCTGCCCCCAAATACATCGGTAATCTTCTTCGGAACCAAGTTGATGCCCATTTTACGGGTCACCCGGTTGATCTTCAACAGTGTCCTCAGCTTCTTATCAGCGCCGCTCTTTCTAGCCTGACTCCATATCCTCTTGTAAATACTCTCCATAATGAGGGGAACGGTTAGGAACATAGTAGGACGAACCTCGGAGAGGTTCTTCAAAATGTATTTCAATCCTTCGCAGTAAGCGATAGCAGCGCCACGATAAAGGGGCATCAGAAATCCGCAGGTGCATTCATAGGTGTGGTGGATAGGAAGAACGGAGAAAAATATGTCCTCGGGGCTCACCTTTAGCAGAGTGGGCGATGCCATGAGATCTTCCACAATATTACCGTGGGAGAGCATGACACCTTTAGAAACGCCTGTGGTACCCGAAGTAAACAGCAGTATGTTCATCACATCTCTTTCAATTACCGCGTCCAGGAACTCCCTGTTTCCTTCCTGGAGGAGCTCTTTTCCGGATTCGATCAACTTGCTGTATGACAGGAACAACTCCTCGTGGTCCGATGCTTCCATGCTGACCAAAAATTCAAGTTTTGTATTTCCTTTCACTTTGATGTCTGCGAAAACCGGTTCAAACTTCTTGCTACATATAACGCATTGGACTTCTCCCTCCAGAACAAGCTGTTCCAGCTCGCCGGCAGGAAGTTCTTTATCCAGCGGAACAACAATACCCGTACCGCAGGTCACTGCCAGATAGGAAATTGCCCACCGATAAGAGTTGTCACCGATGATGGCAATGGATTTGCCTTTAAGTCCTAATGCAATCAGAGAAGTGCCCAAGCCATCTACATCTACTTTTGCTTCTTTATAAGTAACCTGCTTGTACTCCCCGCCATGCACGTCTTTGGTATAAAAGGCGGTATTGTCTCCATAGAGTTCTACACTGGTTTCAAACATGTGCTTGATGTCCACAATCGGCCGGATATCTCTGTAACGAATCAGTGGATCTTTGCTGTTCTTAACACCTTCCACCCTAGATACAGCGTATTCCCATTCTTTTGCCTTTAAGGCCTCATAGTCTTTATGATCCATCTTATTTTCCTCCTTGCCTAGCGACGTGTCGCTTTATCTTTTTGGATGCGGTTTTTTCAAACTCAGTGTTTCGAATTTCAAACCTCTTGATTCTCTTGTAAAGGGACATTCGATCGTTGGCGAGATCTACAGCCTGTTTGATCAGCTTGCGAATTTCCTGGTCCGTCATTGACCCGAATTCTTCTTCAATAGCTTGATAGTCGGGAACAATCTGCGCGCATACGATAGTTTCGCCGCCACATTGTTCGTCTATACCGTAAACCAAGCTTTCCAATATGTAATCGCTCCTTCCCAAATGGAATTCTACCTCCTCGGGGAAAATATTCTTGCCGTTTTTCGTCACGATTACATTCTTCTTTCTGCCGGTAATATACAGGAAGTCGTCTTCATCAAAGTAGCCGTAATCTCCGGTGTGAAGCCATCCGTCCTTCAATACTTTGGCCGTTTCTTCCGGATCATCGTAGTAACCCAACATGACGGAGTCGCTCCTGCATATGATTTCACCGATTCCATTGTCATCACAGTCGATGATCTGAATTTCAGTGCCGGGCATAGCCGTACCCACAGAAGCAGCCTTACCGTATCGATCGCGGTTGACAGCTATGATGGGAGAGTTCTCCGTCATGCCGTAACCCTGCATCATTGGCAATCCCATGGCACAGAAGTTTTCGATGATCTCCGGATCCATAGCTGCTGCACCGGAAATAAGTAATTTCATTTCTCCGCCTATGGCCTCGTGGACCTGGCGAAACATCCTACGGGGCAAATTGGTGTTATAGAGACGCAGTTTTTTGGAAAGGGCGATGGCCCGGCTCATTTTCTCAGCTTTCCCCGACTTTCTGGCCTGTTTCCAAATGCGTTTATGCATAGCCTCAAAGATAAGGGGAACCCCCAGCATAACGCTCACTTTCGCTTCTGCCATATTTTTCGTAATATATTTTAGTCCTTCACAGATGGCCACCGTACAGCCTTGGTATATAGATGTTAGGATATGACATGTCATTTCGTAAGTATGATGCATAGGCAGCACAGAAAGGCCTACAAAACCGTCCACATTGACATACATGGACATGTTCATCACGTTGGAAACCAGGTTTTTGTGGGAAAGCATGACGCCCTTGGCGGTACCTGTAGTACCGGATGTAAAGAGCAGCAGACTCATAACTTCCGGGTCGATAGGAGCATTCAAGTAGTCGCTGTTTCCGGCGTCTATAAGAAGTTGGCCTTCCTCAATCAGCTTGCTGAGAGACCATGTCATGTCTTGATGATCCGGGAGATTCATATGAATTTTCCGGATTCCTGTAACCGATTCCCCAATCGCCTTTTCTACCAAGTCTTCCGTCTTCGAGGAATAAATGACTGCTGTCGCCTCGGAACGAACCAGGAGGTTCTTCACATCCTCCGAAGTCAGTTCTCTCTCAATGGGCACCAGAATTCCCGTACCGCAGCATACGGCAAAGTAAGACAGCACCCAGTCGTAACAGTTTTCTGCAATGATTGCAACTTTTTGGCCTCCAAGACCTCTCTTCAGAAAGGAGGTGCCAAGGCCGTTCATGTCGTCCAACATCTGTATGTATGAAATAGGTCTATAATCGTCGCCAGGCTTGTCTTTAACCAAAAAGGCCCCTCTGCTTCCGAAAAGTTGTGCACTGCTGTGGATCAGTTCTCTTAAATCTCTTATCCTGCGCACCTCATATCGAGCATCTTTATATCGCTTCTTGTTCATGCTATAAATGCCTCATTAATATCTCGATTGTGTGTCGATCTGACTATGACTTCTAATTCTTTAATAATGCGAATAGTATATCATCTTGACAACATTTGAGCAATCATATTTAATAGTAGGATAACAACGTAACGTAGCTTGCATATATTGACTGCTTATCTACATAGAAATAGAGACAATACTGAGGTGTAAAGGATGGATAAAAAGAAGCTTACCGGAAACCTGTTCCTGCTGATGACTGCTCTCATCTGGGGTTTGGCCTTCGTGGCCCAGCGGGTGGGAATGGATTATGTGGGTCCTCTGACCTTTACGGCCATTCGTTTCTGGTTGGGTGCGGCTGTTTTGTTTCCGGTTCTCTATTTCATGGACAAGAAAGATGCTCAGGAATTAAATGACAGTAAAGAAGCAACCTCTCTGCCAACTCCTGAAGAAAAAGCAAAAAATAGAAAGTCCCTAATGGTAGCGGGAGGAACCTGCGGCACCGTTCTCTTTGCTGCTTCCATTCTTCAGCAATACGGCTTGGTGTTCACTACTGCGGGAAAGACCGGATTCATTACTGCGCTATATATCGTGCTAGTTCCTATTTTTGGCTTATTTCTTAAGCACCGTCCGGGGATACGATGCTGGATCGGTGTTGCTATCGGCACAGTAGGCCTTTATTTTCTCACGATTACGGAATCCTTTACCATTGCCTGGGGAGACTTAGTCGTGTTGATCGGTGCTTTTTTCTGGGCGGCTCACGTCTTATCCATTGACCATTTTAACCCCTGCGTAAACAGTATTAAATTAGCGGCCACACAGTTTATCGTCTGCGCATCCTGGAGTACCATCGGAATGCTGATATTTGAAAGGCCCACACTCGATGGCATTCTGAGCGGGGCAGTTCCCATTTTATATGCAGGTATCCTATCCTGTGGCGGAGGCTTTACCTTCCAAATCCTCGGCCAGAAGAATACATCACCTACTGTAGCATCGCTGATTCTCAGCATGGAGGCTGTTTTCGGAGCGGTCTTCGGCTTCTTGCTACTGACAGAAATCATGTCAGGCAGGGAATTGGCAGGCTGCGTCCTGATGTTCGCCGCTGTCGTCATCTCCCAGCTGCCGGAAAGAAAAAAGCTGAAAGAACCTGAAACACTCTAATCGTTTACATACTGTTATTGGAATTATCTTCAATATATATTTTTTTCGAAAGGATGTGGTTCTCTTTGGAAACACAAAAACGTGAGTACAGCTTGTTCACTGCGGTGGCAATGATTGTCGGTATCGTCATAGGGTCCGGTATTTTCTTTAAATCGGATGATATGTTGGCATATACCGGCGGCAATGTAGGTTTGGCGATCTTGATTTTCTGTATCGCCTCTTTCACCATTATCTTTGGTAGTCTCTGCTTCAGCCAATTGGCTGCAAGAACCGACAAACCCGGCGGGCCGATTACATATTACAATGAGTTTATCGGTACGCGTTGGGCCGTAATGTTTGGCTGGTTTCAGACCTTTGTCTATTACCCCACTCTGACTGTAATTCTCTCCTGGGTGACGGGGATCTATTTCTGCTCCTTGTTTGGCCTGGACTGGGGATTCAACGGGTGGATAGCCGTGGGCTTTGCCTGGTTTCTGATCTGCTATGGTTTCAATATCGCTTCGGCAAAGGCCGGAGGCCTCTTCCAGGAAATTTCCGTAATCATCAAACTCATTCCTCTATTCGTTGTCGCCATCGGCGGCATCATTCTGGGAGACCCTATCAGCGTAGTCATGAACCCATCCCCGGAAGCCGTAGAAGCTACGAAGACTCTGGCTTGGGTAGCAGCAATCGGTCCCGTTGCCTTCTCCTTTGATGGCTGGGTCGTCTCCATGGCCGTTGCACATGAGGTAAAAGAATCTAAGAGAAATATGCCTCGCGCTCTGGTCGCCGCTCCTCTTTGCATATTGATCGCATACCTCCTGTACTTCCTGGGGATTACCGGCTATATCGGCGCCGAGCAGGTAATGGAGATGGGCGACGCCAGCGTTACCCTGATAGCTGAAAACCTGATGGGAACTACATTTGCAACATTAATTACCGCCTTCGTTACCATCTCTGTAATGGGGACCACAAACGGGGTTATACTGGGAAGCATTCGGTTGCCTTACTCCTTGGCTCTCAGGAACGCTTGCGTCGAAAAAGCCTGATCGACGAAGCTGAATCCCAACAGCAGAATGCCTGTAAATTCGGCTATTTTCGCTATGGCGGTGTGCCTGATCTGGTGGGGAATCCACTATCTGCAGAACCAATTTGCATGGCTGGTTAACGGAGATGTGTCTGAGATTGCCATCGCTATGAGCTACCTTCTCTACATTCCTCTCTATCTGGTGCTCTTTAATATGTGGAGGAAAAGGGAGATAGCAACTCTGCGTTACGGACTGATTTATCCCATTTTGGCAACCTGCGGATCCTTGTTCGTGCTGCTTGGAAGCATGGCGAATCCACAGTTCAAGTTCTTTATTATCGTCAACTTGATTCCGTTGGTTCTGGGTTACATCTACGGTAAGAATGCTTACACAACAATTGATTACAATTAGTATCAGAGCATTTGAATCAGAACACTCTAATCAAAACATTAAATGAACAGAGCCCCTTGATTTTGAATCATAGGGGCTCTTCTTCTGTTTTTTTAAGCCGGAAAGACGCATGGGAATGAGGTTGAGTCAGCAATCGATATTGACCCGCTATTGTTCCGTTTTGTTCATCCACAACACCCGTTAGCTCTATGGGAATCCGTTCTCCGTGGTGGCTGTTCGCCTTGTAGGAAAGCAGGAGCTTGCCGTTCTGTGGATCCAACGTTCCCTCTGCTTGATAAGCTGTGAACCCGTCTCTCTGATCGAGTGAGAATTCTTCTGCTTGAACTTGCTCTGTCACCGTTGCCGTTATGGCATTCTCTGCGTCTATGGAATGGATTTCAATCCGGAAAACCTCACCTTCTATATACTCCTTAAGTGTATCAATGAAAAGGACTCCCATCCACTTCCCCAAGACTTGCATATCTTTCATCCCCCTTTCATTAAGGTTCGTCAAATTAATCGAAACCCTTGTTTTAAGCATAAACGAATTTCTTTTATTATAGCATCATTAATCCTTTTAAGGACTCCCTATTAAAAACCTCTTGGGACTTTGCCCCTCGTAAACATTCGCGATATGATTTTGACATCAGGAGTAATCATCATGGTTAATATTCAACAAAAACTGGGTGCTCGCCTGCGTACTTTCCGCACAATCCGGCAGTACAGCATTGAGGAATTGGCGCATAAGGCCGGTTTGAATCCGGCCCATTTAGGCAAGATCGAGCGCGGAGAACGTAACTTTACCATTCAGAGCCTGGACAGGATTGTCGAAGCTCTGGAGATATCTTATGATGGCCTCTTTAGCTTTGAAGCTGAGGTCACTCCCGTTGAAAACCCAACAATATTGAAGACCGTTTCCTATCTCACCGAAATGACTGCCAAAGAGCAGGAGCATATCTACAAAACCGTTCAAATGCTATCCAATAAAAAATAAAACCCGGTGGCAGGGGTGGTGGCAGGGGGACGTTTCGTTTGCCACCTTCTCACCTTCTAAGGTGGCAAACGAAACGTCCCCCTGCCACCATGAACGGTAACCATATTTGGCTAAGAAACTGTTTTGTCAAAAAATTGGTTGGCACAGCAAACAATACGCATTATAGTATATTTAGAGTGAAATTTAACCGTATTTTAATCCGGCGCAAATTGTACTTTTATACTTGATTGTTATGATGATAACACAATCAATCAAGGAGGTATTGAAATATGATAACATTAGAACAGGTAGATAAGCTTCGCGAAAAGGCAAATGTGAGCTACGATGAAGCCAAAGCTGCTTTGGAAGCGACCGACGGCGATATGCTGGAAGCATTGATCCACTTGGAACAGCAGGGTAAGGTAGCGCCTCCCGAAGGCGGCGGTTACTACAGCAGCACAGGAGGAAAATCCGGTGCGAAAGATAAAGCCGGGGCAGCCGCCGGCAACAACTACAAACAAAGAGACAGTTTGGGGGACCTGGTCCGCAGATTCGGAAGATTCTGCGCCATGATAATCCACAAAGGAAACATCAACAGCATCGAAGTCTTAAAAGATGGTGAAGTAAAGACTGCATTCTCCATTACCGTACTGGTTGTATTAGCCGCATGCTTCTTCTGGATTACCATTCCTCTTCTGGTTATCGGATTATTCCTGGGCTACCGCTACCGCTTTCAGGGACCTGACTTAGGAAAGGACTCTGTGAACAACGCTATGGACAGTGCGGCTACGGCTGCAGAGACTCTCAAGAAATCCATTACGGAAGCGCAGCATACCCCAAAAGAATAAACAATAAAGGACACGTGAATGAGTGCAAAAATATTATTGATCGAAGATGAAGAAAAGCTGGCCCGCTTTGTTGAGTTGGAACTCAACTATGAGGGATATCTGGTGGAGAAAGCTTTTGACGGCAGAAGCGGGCTCACGCTGGCGGAAACCGGTGAATTCGATCTTGTACTTCTGGATATCATGCTTCCCGAAATCAGCGGGATGGAGGTCTTGCGACGGATTCGCCGCAAGTCTTCCATCCCTGTTATCATGCTCACAGCCCGCGATAGTA
>CAYLVS010000043.1:0-10497 GCA_964387185.1 uncultured Oscillospiraceae bacterium
ATGCCTGATCAGTCTGATGGAGTATATGTATCGGGAGAAATTGATGCCTGCATACACGACTAAGATTTTCTTCTCTGTCTATGAGGAAGTAGGGCACGGATCTTCATATATTCCCGAGGACATTACAGAACTATTAGCGGTTGATATGGGATGTGTGGGAGATGATCTCAACTGTACGGAGTATGACGTATCTATATGTGCCAAGGATTCCGGAGGCCCTTATGATTACAATATGGTGACCCGATTGATCGACCTGGCCAAAGAAAATGATATTAAATATGCTGTAGACATTTATCCTTTTTACGGTTCCGACGTGGGATCTGCTCTTGAAGCAGGGAACAATATCAGAGGTGCACTGATTGGTCCCGGAGTTCACGCATCTCACGGTATGGAGCGGACCCATTACAGTGCACTGGAAAATACTATCAAGCTGTTGTACCTTTATTTGATGAATCCGGAAGGATAGCAGATTTTTAAGGCGGGTAGAGGAACTGTCCGAGAGGGAGGCTCCTGAAATTGATACAACTATTCCTAAAATCATAATTTACGGAATAGATACCAAGCTAAATTGTCAAATCTCCGATTCTATGTCTTTTCAAGCCTTTCGGGCCCGCATATAGTTTAGATAATAAAAATATTCATTTATCCATCCATCGTGATTTCCTGTATGGCACATATCGTTTCTTGTCTTCAATGTTTATATGTTTATATGTTTTTATATTTGTTCCTGAAGCCGTTTATAGCAATTCTGTTGGAACATGTTTACCTGACTTCTGGATTTCTAATCCACCTTACTATCATCGATGTCCCTAAAGCCTTTTTTTTAGATTTCCCACACTGAATGCCTTCAAACGCTGCAATATCAACGTTTACGAACCATGAAGCAAAAATCGCCGATTTAAGCGACTTTTGTTGGCGACGCCATGTACTAGTACCTTTTATTATAGTTCTATAAACGGCAAACGCCTGATTTTGAACCAATGGAGCAGCCGGCTTCTATAAACAACTTTAGTGTAAACTCATCCGTAGATTACTTCAGTAGATTCCTTTTGATGAGAGCAAAAAATCCTGACATAGCATGCCAACAGGCATTTGATCTATCAGGTCGCAAATCTCTCATACAAATTCTTAAAGATACTGTGGAATTAAAATCTTTTGTCCGGATTGAATCTTATCTGCAGAAATGTCGTTGATCTCGCAGATTACGTGAACCACTTTGCGAACGTCCTGATCATCCGGACCATAAGCCTTGGCTAAATCCCATAATGTATCACCGTTGACAATCGTGATCTCGTTATAAATCGGTTTTGTTAGGCTCACCGCCTGATTTTCTCCGATTGCAGTTCCTGTAACAGAAATTAAAATAATCAACAAGATGGTTAATGATAGACAAAATCGGAATTTGGATTTGATTCGATATCTCATTTTCATGGCGGCACCTCAGCAATCCCCTTCGCAAACATTTGTTCTTATTTGTAATATACCAGAATGCGTGTTCTTTGTAAAGAGGAAATTGAACATTTGTTCTTATTATTTAAGATGTTTATTTTTAACATAATAAAGCATAATAAAGCATTAAAACTTTGATTTTTTCCATACAAAATGCTCTAAGTATCACTTGCATGATATAATTATTCGTAATATAAAAAATGAAAGAGAGAAGACAATGATCACAGGCTTACTCGGGATTGGAATAGGGATTACTCTAACAATGCAAACGGCTGTCAACTCTAGATTAAGAAAATATGTTATATCTCCTTATTTGGCATCGATGGTGTCATTTCTTATTGGTACTCTATTCCTTGCAATTATTATGTTATTATTTGGAGAACCCTTTAGTATCTCGGCTAATACATTTGTTAATGAACCTACTTGGATCTGGTTTGGAGGATTCTGTGGAATTACATTTCTTACAGTAAATATCCTACTGTTTCCTAAAATAGGAAGTGTACAAACTACTATTTTACCTTTATTTGGACAAATTATCATGGGGATGTTAATCGATCATTTTGGATGGTTTCGGTCCATGGAGCAACCTTTTGATTCACATCGCATCGTAGGAGTGATTCTTGTGTTTACAGGAATATTTTTTGCTGTTGCTCTTCAAGATGTATTAGTAAAAAGAAGTACGAACAGCATAGAAGTCTTAACAGAGCCTAAATCTCAAGCCAATCTATGGACTTGGAGGCTCATTGGTATTAGTGCAGGAATGCTAGTTGCTATTCAGATTGCCATAAATGCAGAACTGGGCTCTATTTTAAATTCACCAGTTCGAGCAGCCTTTGTTTCCTTCTTAATTGGAACAATTGCCTTAATTGTTACGGTCGGTTTAAAAGAACGAACATTAATAGGGCTAAGAAGACCGATTGAACAAAAATCCTCTTGGTGGGTATGGATTGGAGGAATTCTTGGTGGTACATATGTGTTGGTTAACGTTTATTTAGCCGGTCATATTGGTACTGGCCAGACTGTTATTTTAGTTCTTTTTGGACAAATGACCGGAAGTGTATTGATAGAACGGTTTGGTCTATTTGGCTCAACAAAAAATAAGATTGCAGGTATTCAAATTGCTGGACTAATTTTGATGATATCTGGAATAATTATCGTTCGATTATTCTAGAAATATAGGGGGACTATTATACGATTTATTGACTGTACTTCATGAACTTGTTATAGTACTTGTCCACATATGATGTAAGATCGTGCCGCTTAATCAACAGGAAGACGCACAAGATGAGCGCAGCCACTGCTAAGGCAATCATGCCGAAGTAGCTTTCCTTGTTAAGCATGCTTCCCATCATGATGGTTCCCATGAGGGCCGGTGTCCGCCCAATCAGAGACAGCAGCAGAAAAGGTTTGTAACCGAATTGCGAAATCCCGGCGGCATAGGTAACCAAGTCCTTGGGCAGACCGGGAATGGCGAATATAACGAAGAGAATAGCAAAAGCCTTTTTACTGTTCAGCTGATTGACAAACTTTGTGATTCGTTCTTCTCCAAAAAGAAGATGAACCCCGTCCCGGCCTAATACTCTCGCAAGGCTAAAGGCAATAGAGGTCCCGATTCCCACACCGACGATCGCCAACAGATAGCCCAACCAGAAACCATAAGCATAACCACCGGCAAATTGTATGAACTGGCCGGGAATTATGGAGATGACAATCTGAACGATTTGCAATCCAAGATATACAAATAAACTGGCAATCTGATAGCGATCCAAAAAGAGATTTACACCTTCCATTGTGCGAAACTGGTTGAAGAATTCCGGGTATTCAAAATAGACATAGGCCGGCAGCGCAATCACGATGCCGGCTAATAGTAACAGTTTAACGATAGAAAAGAAGGTCCTCATAACAGCCCTTTGTCCTCCATGGCTTGCATCGCCTTCAACACCCCGAACTTCGAGTGTTCATAAGTCAAGCCTCCCTGAAAGTAGACAATATAAGGCTGGCGAATAGGAGCATCCGCGGAAAGCTCAATGGAAGATCCCTGAACAAATGCACCTGCAGCCATAATCACCGGATCCTCATAACCCGGCATTTCCCATGGAATGGGCTGCACGTGAGAATCAATCGGAGCCGCGGCCTGAATCCCTTCGCAGAAAGCGATGACCGCTTCCGGACTGCCTAACTTCACCGCTTCGATAATGTCGCTTCTTTGATCATCTGCCTTGGGGCAAACCTCATATCCCAGGTTCTCAAAGGCTTTCGCACAGAGGATGGCTCCTTTTACCGCACCATTTACCGTCTTCGGCGCGATAAACAGCCCTTGAAACATAGTGCGTGACTGGCCAAATGTGAGCCCACATTCACCGCCGATTCCCGGAGAAGTCATGCGATAAGAAATATTTTCAATCAGATCTGCACGGCCGGCAATGTAACCTCCGGTAAGGGCTAACCCCCCTCCCGGGTTTTTAATGAGGGAGCCGGCAACCACATCCGCACCTACTTCTGTAGGCTCTTTTGTATCCAACAGTTCACCGTAGCAGTTATCTACGAGACAAACGATTTCGGGACTGACCCCTTTTACATGGCTCGCCCATTTCTCAATTTCATCGATCGTAATGGCTTTCCTCCATCCATAGCCGGTAGCCCGCTGAACTGCGACTGCCCGGGTCTTTGAGGAAATTGCATCGCTCACTGCGGAAAGATCAATGGATCCATCAGGTAATAGTTCAACCTGCTTGTAAGTGATGCCGAAATCCTTTAAGGATCCCCTGCCCTCACCCCGCAACCCGATTACCTCCCAAAGGGTATCATAAGGATTGCCGGTGCAGTAAATCAATTCGTCTCCCGGCCTTAACACACCGGATAACATTAAAGTTAACGCATGGGTTCCATTGACAATAGTAGGTCGCACTAGAGCGGCTTCCGTCCGGAATAGCATAGCATAGGCCTTTTCCAGCGCATCCCTGCCAGGATCGTTATAACCGTAACCCGTGTTCCAACCAAAGTGCATGTCTGTAATCCTGCACTTCTGAAATACATCCAGTACCTTATATTGATTGTAGGCCATAATATCGTCCAAGGCTTCGAATGACCCGGCAACTTGTTTTTCTGCCTCCAACACATGATCCAGTACCTTTTGGCTGATTCCCATTTCTCCAACTAGAAAGCGTTCCGTATTGCTATTCACTTTGTCTCCTTTTCCGATTCCTTCATCTGTTTATTTTTCTTGTCTTCTTTTTTCGAATCCAGCATATCCTCTCCCCACTCGAAGTTCTTGATTAAGTCTCTCCGAGCATTCCTTTGGTGGTCGGCGTACAGCTGGGTAGTGGTCACATTTTCATGGTCCAGGAGTTCCTGCACGTCGTAAACGGAGTTTCCCCGCCCGATCAGCGATGTGGCGGCAGTAGCTCTGAGCTTGTGAGGACTGTAACCGGCGGATCTGGATGTTTCAAGGCCAATGGATGTGTACTTCTTTACCATCTCCCGAACCTGGCGCTCCGTCATCCTCCTCTTTTGCAACGAAAGGAAGAGGGCGTCCTTGTGCTCCGGCTCTACTGTATCACTGTCAGCTCTTTCCGATTCTATATACTCCTCTACGGCCTTTCGAACCGTATGATTCAAGGGCATGATAGACTCCTTTCCCCTTTTCCGATAGATCAGGAACTCTCCTCTGCTGAAATTGAACGAAGACAGGTTGAGTTGCTGAAGCTCTGATATTCGCAGCCCGTAGGTCAGGAAGAGCAGAAGAATGGCCTTATCCCGGAGCTTTGTTTTTTTCCAATACTCCTTTTCCTTATCCGTCAGCTTGTCCCCCGTCACTACCGCATCCAGCATCTTCATGACCTCATCGTCCTGAAGGGTTTTAATCTGTCTTTCTCCCGGCTTCGGAACCCGGATGGGATTAAAACTATCCGTAATATTCCGACTCACATAACCCTCCCGATACAAATGCTTAAATAGTACGGAAAGAGAAGATTTTTTTCTCGAAAGGGACTTGTGGTCGTTTTCGTAAATATGTACGCTCTTCTCTTTTTCCACCTTATAGCTTCTGCAATAATCCAGAAACATGTTGATGTCCACTCCTTGGATTTTATCAAAGTCGCTCTCTCTTATTTCCCGGGGTGACTGGGCGGAAACCAAATCCGTTTCCTTTATGAGGTAATTGCAGAAAAAGCGTATATCCCGAAGGTAGGCCAGTCTCGTCATGGGCAGGACATTTCCACGCAGATAGGCGAAAAAACCGCTCATAAAACGTGGAAGCTCCTTCTCCAGGTCCTCACAGAGACTCTTAATCTCCAACTCTTTTCGCAGGATGTTGTCAGGCTTCCGGCTCTGATTATGCAATATGATTTTCTTCTTCTCAACCATATAACTACCCCTAACTTGTCCCAATCGTAATCTGTACAAATGTACAAATCTTCAATTAATGTGTTGAATTATCGTAATATGATGTAAATTCCTGCCCAAATCTGTCCCAAACTTCAATTAATGAGTGAATTTATGGCAATATATGTAACCACCCCACACATTAATCGATTTTTTGTACATTATAACTGCCGGCCAATTTTTCTCGAATATATGCGGTAATTATCCGGCCACTCTGTTCAAAATCAACCTCATCCGTCAAATCAAACCATTTAATATTATCATAGCGCCGGAACCAGGTCATCTGACGCTTTGCATAATTCCTCGAGTTCTGCTTGATTTTCTTCACAGCTTCTTCGAGACTGTATTCGTTCTGCAAAAAGCCTATGAGCTCCTTGTAGCCGATACCTTTCATGGCGTTATCATCTTCAGTGAGCCCTCGCGCCAGCAGCATCCTCACTTCATCAACCAGCCCTGCTTCTATCATTGCATCGACTCTCTGCTCGATTCGATTATATAATACCTGCCGGTCCATATTCAAACCAATCATGATGCAATCATAATCACCGGCTTTTGTGAACACCCCATCAAATGCGGGTATCCCCTTTCCGGCTGTTTCCGAAACTTCGATGGCTCGTATCATCTTCTTGATGTTGTTGGGATGGATGCGCTCTGCCGCTGCGGGATCCGCCTTTTTCAACCTGTTATGAAGCGCCTGTCCGCCCATTGAATCCGCTAAAAGCTGCAGCTCTTTTCTTAATCTCTCATCTTCTTTAGCCAAAGAAAAATCCATATCGTAGATCAAAGAGTTCACATAGAGACCGGTGCCACCGCAAATGACCGGCAGCTTTCCTCTTGAAAGCATTTGATTAATTCGACTTTTCGCTTCCTTTTGATACTCGGCTGCGGACCATTCTTGAAGTGGATCTACCTCACCGATAAGATGATGGCGAACCGTTGCCAGCTCTTCCTCCGTAGGTTTTGCACTGCCTATGTTCATATGCTTGTAGACTTGCATGGAATCCGCAGACAAAATCTCACCGTTTAGGTTTTGCGCTACACGGATGGCATATTTTGTTTTTCCGACGGCTGTAGGGCCTATGATAACAACGATTATACTTTTCATGACATTAAGCTCTCTTGAATAACCTTTCTATATCCGAAACGGAAAGCATCAAAAGCGTGGGTCTGCCATGGGGACAGGAAAGAGGATTTTTCGCTTCAGCCAAATCCTTAAGTAAACCTCGTATTTCCTCCATAGTGAGAGCATTATTTGCTTTCACTGCACTTTTGCATGCACTTGTAATAATTTTGCCCAATTTCTTCTCATCCATAACAGAGCCTGCAGTCTCCATTTCACTCACGAATCCCTCTAGAAAGTTCGTTGCCTGGTTCAATTCCATGAAGGAGGGAATGCCTTTGATGCGAAAAGCCTTTACACCGAAAGGTTCTATAGCGAATCCCATTTGGACAAGCCGGTCCATCCATAGCTCCGTATTGTTGGCAATCGCCGGCGATGTTTCTAGAATCGTGGGAGTCAGCAGTAGCTGCGTATTCTTGTCCTCCTGTTCAAACTGCGAAAGGAGTTTCTCATAAAACACCCGCTCATGTGCTGCATGTTGATCGATGAGATAAAAATGTTCCTCATCCAGAGCCAAAATATAGGTGGCAAAGATGGCACCCAGGGGCCTCAATTCTTCTAACCGCAGGGTATTCCTGTGATCATGGATACGTATTTCTTCAGCTTTTACATAATAATCGGTTTCCTCTTCTTCTATAGTGAAGCCATTGGTTTTCCGGTCTTGTTCTTCAGACATTCTCTTTTCGCGCCTAATGGTTGACAATATCGATTTTATGTCAACCTGCACCTCCGGCACTTTTTTTTCGTCCCTGACTTCTTTGACCCCTTCCGTTTCGTGTTTTACCCGAAAAGGCTCTTTCATCTGCAGGGCAGCCATTCCGCTTTTTGATTGGAGCCCTTTGTATAAAGCGTTTGTAACGAATTGGGAAACAATCTCGTTATCATCAAAGCGTACTTCACGCTTATTTGGATGGATGTTTACATCAACTCGGTCAGAGGGCACCTGAAGAAAAAGGTAGACCAATGGGCTTCTGCCCTGGGTTATGCGTTCTTGATAAGCGGAGGTAACCGCAGTCTCAAGAACCTTATTGCTTATGCTTCTTCCGTTAACGAAATATACTTGCCCCCTTCGATTGGGTCTGCTGATATCCGGCGGGGAAATAAAGGCTTGCAATCGATATTCACCTTCTCTTTCATCGATCTCAATGAGCCTGTCACCGATCTGCTTGCTGTAGATAGTCAAAATATTGCTGTAAATGCTGCCTTTTCCCAGTGTGGAGAAGAGCACCGTACCGTTATTTATCATGCGGAACCTTATATGGGGATACGCCAAAGCCATCTTCGAGATAAAATCGATGATGAGAGATCCCTCTGCCCCATCCGTTTTCATGAATTTCAACCTGGCCGGGGTGTTGTAAAAGAGGTCGGTCACGATAATGGTGGTACCATCGGAAGAGCCCACAGGACTGTTATCAAGAATTTGACCACCTTCGAGGATCATGCGGATTCCCGCCCTTTCTACTGCGGTTTTCGTAATGATCTCTACCTTCGACACCGCCGCAATGCTTGTCAGCGCCTCTCCTCGAAAACCCAGAGTGTGGATCATGTCCAAATCCGAAGCACTTCGTATCTTGCTCGTCGCGTGGCGCTGAAAGGCCTTTCTTACGTCCTTTGCAGGGATTCCCCCACCGTTGTCCGTTACGCGTATATGGGTTTTACCGCCGTTCTTGATTTCCACAACGATGTTGTCGGCTCCCGCATCGATGGAATTCTCCACCAATTCTTTCACTATGGAAAGAGGCCTGTCCACAACTTCGCCTGCTGCAATCTTTTCGGATACTTCCGCAGGCAGTAGATTGATTTCATTTATCTGCAGCATGTTTCAGTTCCTCCAGAATTTCAAATGCCCGGGAGGGCGTAAGCTCCATTAAATCCAATACCTTTAATCTCTCCAAAACAGGGTTGGAGACGAAGTTGAACAGGGAAAGTTGCTTTGCCGCAGGTGTATTCTCAGTCTCCTCCACTTTATTGTATTGGCTCACAGAGAGTTCTGAGGAGTTGCCCTCAAGTTCAAACAGCTTCTCCCGTGCAGTCTCCAATACCTGCATTGGCACGCCGGCAAGCTTAGCCACGTGAATGCCATAGCTTCTACTGGTGCTGCCTTCCGCAATTTTATGCAGGAATACGATGTTTCCGCTCTGCTCCTGCACATCGACATTGAGGTTCTTAACACCTTTAATATGGTCTTCCAGAATGGTCAGCTCGTGGTAATGTGTGGCGAACAGTGTTCTCACTTTCCAATGGGGATGGCAGAGATACTCTACAACAGACCAGGCGATAGACAGACCATCATAGGTGCTCGTCCCTCTCCCTATCTCATCCAGGATGATCAGACTCTTTTCCGTTGCCGTATTCAATATGTATGCCAGCTCACTCATTTCCACAAAGAAGGTGCTCTGACCCTGTGCCAGGTTATCCGATGCACCGATCCTGGTATATATGCGGTCCACAAGGCCTATTTTCGCCTGTTCTGCGGGGACAAAGCAGCCCGCCTGAGCCATGAGCACTATGAGGGCTGTCTGGCGCATATAGGTGGATTTACCCGACATATTGGGGCCGGTAATCAGGAGCATACTCTGATTGATCCGGTCCATGTACAGATCATTACTGACAAAAATACCATCCCTTATCATTTGTTCCAACACCGGATGTCTGCCCTTTTCAATCTGAATGGCATCGGAATGATCCACTACAGGCTTAACATAGCCTAAACGGCTACTCACTTCGGCAAAGGAAAGCAGCACATCCAGTACGCCGATGGCAGCGGAAGTCGTCTGAATGGATGCGATAAAGTTCTGCAATTGCTCACGAATTCCTTGAAAAAGCTCATATTCCAGCTGGTTAATCTTGGTTTCTGCATTGAGGACAAGGCTTTCCACCTCTTTCAGCTCCGGCGTTATGAAACGCTCACAGTTCACCAGAGTCTGCTTTCGGATATAATCCTCCGGCACCATCCTGTAATTGGACTTCGTCACCTCGATATAGTAGCCAAATACCTTGTTGAATCCTACCTTCAAGTTTTTAATGCCGGTTCTGTTTCGTTCCGTTTCTTCAAGTCCTGCAATCCAGAGCTGGCCATCGCGAATGGAGTCCTTGAGCTGATCCAGTTCTGCAGAATAGCCGGTTCGTATTAACCCTCCCTCCCGTATGGTAAAGGGGGGCTCTTCAACGATAGACTTGTCGATGAGGGAACAGAGCGCCGAGAGGTCGTCCATTTCCCCTTCCAGACGTTGCAATAGGGCGTTCCCACATTCTTTTAGGGATTCTTTAACATCAGGGACAGCGGCGATGGAATTGCGCAGAGAAATGAGATCTCTGCCATTGGCAGTTCCATAGGCAACCCGGCCGGTGAGACGTTCAAGATCATATATTTGCTTCAGATGTTCTCTCAGATCATTTCGAAGCAGGATGTCTTCAACCAGCTTCTCTACGGCATCCAACCGCGCACAAATAGGTTTCACCTGGTTTAGCGGCTCTCTCAACCACTGTTTCATCTTTCGTGAACCCATGGCGGTCCGGGTTTTATCCAGGACGCCTAACAGAGA
>CAYLVS010000044.1:0-6097 GCA_964387185.1 uncultured Oscillospiraceae bacterium
GATGCCTACGAATTGATACCTAAGTCCGGAAACAAAAGGGGCTATTATTTACGGGTGGCTTCGGTTCTCGTTGGTCTAAATTTCTTCATAGCGTTTATGTTGCTATATGATATTAAGCTCGCTTATTATCTTGCCTTTTATACAGTTGTCATCAGTGTAGGAAATGCAATCATTCATATCCTCGGTTATTTCAAAACAAGATCGTATCGTGCAACTTTGGGAGCAGGCGTATTCTCAGGAATACCTCTTGGATTAAGCGGATTAGTCCTATTTCTTTACTTAGTAAAGATTTTAGTATAGGAGTATTTATAAGTGGTGCTAGCTTCACTCTCGCGATTGCCATGTTTTTTGACAGGGTCCATGAGGATCTTTAATTTGTGTAGTAATAGAAATAGAATAGCTGAAAACACTTGGCCCGGAGGTCGGTATGTGTTATTCTACTAGGTAGAAAGAATATGGAAAAGTTTTATAGGGTTCCGCAGTTTTGCCTGCAAAGCTGGCCCGGTCCGAGATAAAACGCACAGTATATCTGTGTTCACGGAAGGATAAAAGCCTGGGAGATATTAATAATGTCTCCCAGGCCTTTTAAATGTTAGGAGTAAAAAGATGAAATGGATACCATTAATCATAGCAGGGATATTTGAAGTTGGTTGGGCAATCGGTCTGAAGTATTCGGAAGGACTTTCAAAGCTTGTTCCGAGTATTCTTACGGTAATCGGGATGATTGCAAGCTTTTATTTTTTGTCTTTGGCTCTAAAAAGCCTGCCGCTGGGGACGGCTTATGCTATCTGGACCGGAATTGGTGCAATCGGAACCGTCATATTGGGCATCATAATATTTAAAGAGCCGGCCAATTTTATGCGGCTGGCATGTATCGGATTGATCTTAATCGGGATTATCGGACTCAAGATTGCAACCGTTGAATAATTCAAGACCGCCTATCGTCAAACTGTAGTATCCAAGATTATGATATCCTCTCCGATTTTCTTGACACAGTCCCAGGGCAATTGAGTATAATCCCGTGTGCCACCGAAACTGATCCGCCCTTTATGATCAGGTGCTAAAATGATACGGATTTTTCCCGTCCTCTCTTCAAACATAAGCTCCGCATTGTAAAGATCACCATAGCGGCTTCCGTCGGCGATGTTGATAATTTCTTTTTCTCCTAAATCAGATAATCGCATAATTTCCTCCTAAAGGTCAAATGATAGTAAATGATACTAAAGTATATTAGTACAAACTATGTTTCATGCAGGCTGCAGAAAGGAAAAGTTATGAAAGAGAAAGAGCCGGTTAAGAAAGAAGAAAAAACAAAGCCGGAGGAAGAATCCTCAGAGGTCAAGAAAACGATAGATGATTTCGGTGTTATAAACAATGCTTTTGATTTTCGCAGCAACATTCAATACTTGACTGTGATTGGCAGCATAGAAGGGCACTCTGTACTACCACCTCAGGACAAAACAACGAAATACGAGAACATTATCCCACAGCTTGTTGCGGTAGAAGAGAACAAGCATATTAAAGGTCTGCTTACCATACTGAACACTGTTGGGGGAGATGTGGAAGCAGGCCTTGCAATTGCTGAACTTACGGCCACATTAACCAAACCCACAGTCTCTCTGGTATTAGGTGGCGGTCATAGCATCGGCATCCCCCTTGCTACGGCCAGTAAGTACTCTTTTATTGCGGAAAGCGCTACTATGACTATGCATCCTATACGCATGTCGGGATTAATCATCGGAGCACAGCAGACTTATGAATACTTTAAGAGGATGCAGGACAGAGTGGTAGATTTTATAGTACGAACCTCACATGCTGATTACGATACGGTGAACCGGTATATGAACGCGACAGGAAATATGGCCAACGATGTCGGGACGATTCTCTATGGAAAAGAAGCAGTGGAGATTGGTCTGATTGATCAGGTAGGAGGCCTGAAAGACGCGCTGGATAAGCTCAAGGCGATGATCCGTGAGACAGAATAAATTCCCATTGATCAAATGTCGAAAAATGTCGACTACAAGAGGTTGTAAATAAATGGAACCCATGTTATCATAAATGTAAATATATTGAAATTAACTATAAATTTACATGTGGTGACAATATGAGTCGGATAAATATACTGATATTCCATAAGGATGAGGAATACGCGTCAGCCATTAGCATAGCGTTGGCGACAAGAGATTCTATCTATGCAATTACCCTTGCGGGGAAAGACATGCCAAGCCTTCAAGGTGCCTTAACGGAAGCTACTGATAAGAATTACGATCTGATTCTTGTCGATCAGGAATGGAAGGAAGAAGCAGATCGTTTAGAAGTGGAAAACCGGGAAAGGCTGATAGGACTCTGTGAAACGCCTTCCCGGTGGGGTGTAGAAGGGTACATATACAAATATGGAGGCTTGGAGAGGATCAATTCTGAGCTCCAGCTCACTTATGCTCAGGTTACGGGAAAAAGCCGAATCTTTTTGAGCGACCACGATACAAAAATCATCGGGTTTACATCAAGCGCAGGGGGAGTGGGCACTAGTAGCATTGCCATTGCTGTCGGTCGCGAGTTGACCTCATTAGACAAGAGGGATGCTCTGTACCTTTCTTTTGAAAAAACCGAATCTACTCCCGTCTATATGCCTGTGGATGAAGGACGAGCATCCATCAGCGAATACCTTTATTATCTTTTCGCCGGAGAGAAAGAAACTTCATCTTCTTTTATCGATGGCTTTCTGGTGGCGGATACTTATGGGCTTTGCGCATTTAGACCGTCGAAAGTAATCAATGAATTAACACAGCTCTCCGGCGAGCATCAAATGCAGTTTTTGGACTCATTATGCACTTCAGGACGATTTCGTTATATCCTTATAGATTTTTGCCAACAGGGATCTGACGAGACCTGGCAGTTGATGCTTCTTTGCTCCAAAATATTCCTCATCGATAATGGTCTGCCACTGTCCCTTTGGAAAAACCAGAAATTCATTGACCGCATACCATTTGAAGCCTTTGAAGAAATACAGGATCGGATTCACCCGGTGACGAACAAGTGGGTTCCCAAGGATGATGAAATAACGGATAGCAACAGATTTTATCTTGAATATGACCAAGAAAGCTTTCAAGTAGCAGAATCTATTATTAACATTAATCTTCATCGTTGTTTTGGACTGGGGGTAAAAAAGATTGCAGACGAACTTACGACCGAATTATGATACCGTAAGCAGCCTCAAAGAAATTACAGAGGCTGTCCGGGCTGTGATAAACAGCCGGGAAGAAAAGCTTACGGATTCACAAGTCCTGGAACTTATCGAGGAATTTGTATTATATGACAGCAGGACGGAGCAATGTTCATTTCCTAAAAAATCAGAAATGGTGCGGGGTGTATTTAATGCAACCCGCAAAGAACTGGGACTACTCCAAAGTTTTGCTGACGATCAGCAGGTGAGTGAGATCATGGTGAATGGTCCCGATGCCATATTCATAGAGCGGGGTGGTAGGATTCAGCGCTTAAATCAACATTTCGAAACGGTTGAGGAACTGGAGGATATTATTCACAGACTGGCAGGAAAGGTACATAGGGAGATCAATGATTTGAACCCAATTCTAGATGCCAGGATGGAGGATGGATCCAGAATCCATGTGGTCAGCCGAAACGTAGCTCTCAATGGCCCCATATTGTCCATACGCCGATTTCCCAAGCAGAGCATAACCATGAAGGATTTATTGGAATGGCGCACCCTCAGCCCTGAGGCAGCTATATTTCTGGAAAAGCTCGTAGTTTCCGGAGCCAATCTATTCCTCTCCGGTGGGACCAGCTCAGGCAAGACTACCTTATTGAATGTCCTGACCGGATTTATTCCTCCTGAAGAGAGAATTGTTGTCATTGAGGACTCGGCGGAACTGCAGATTCAGGGTGTTGAAAACATCGTCCGCATGGAATGCCGTAATGCCAATGTACAAGGGAAAGGTGAGGTAACGATACGACAATTGATTCGTGCAAGCTTGCGAATGCGTCCGGACCGCATCATTGTAGGTGAGGTGAGAGGAGCAGAAGTGATGGACATGCTCCAGGCCATGAACACAGGCCACGACGGATCTTTGTGCACAGGCCATGGGAACTCGCCCCTGGGGATGTTGTCCCGGCTAGAGGCTATGTACCTTACAGCAGCAAACTTTCCAGCAGATGCAGTGAGAGGGCAAATTGCCGAAGCAATCGATATCATCGTCCATATGGGTCGAATGCCCGACAAGAGCCGAAAGATACTGGAAATTGTAGAGGTGTGCGGCTTTCAACAAGGGAGTTATATTGTAAATCCCCTCTTTCGTTATCACAGTGACAAGGGCCTTATCCCAACAAATAATAGAATGAAAAACACAGTAAAAGCTCAGCTGAAAGGAATCGCACTATGATACCGGATTACAGAGACTATTTCCTTAGCACAAAGCAGCGTTTGATATTTTGTGCAGTGGCAGTGGTAGTTTTAAGTGGTTCGGCTTATTTATTTTACAACCATGTTGCTGCATCATTGTTGTTATGCTGTTTGGTGTATCCTGCTTCCACGTATTATTCCAAGTATTTGGCTGAGAAACGACGGCGTGAATTGACCTACCAGTTTCGGGATTTACTGTATGCGCTTTCTTCCTCCATTTCTACCGGAAGGCAAATGAAAGAATCCTTAAAAGAAGCTGGGCATTCAATGGAGTTGATCTATGGAAAAGAAGCCTGTATCTGTAGGGAGTTAGAGCATATGACCACTCGGATGGAGGAAAGCAAAGAGTCGGAGGAGTTGGTATTACAGGATTTTGCTCATCGGAGTGCAATTCCGGATATCATTAGCTTTTCCGACATCTACGCCATAAGTAAGAAGACAGGCGGGAATATGGAAAAGGCTATTCGCAAGGCTGTAGCGATTCTAATCGATCGAATTGAATTGGAAAGAGAAATACGTACGCTCACAGCGCAAAAGCGGATGGAATTCATCATCTTGGCCGCTATGCCTCCGGCTATGCTTTTATTTCTTCGAACCACTTCGGGGCAGTACCTAGCGATTATGTATGAAACCATTGCCGGAAGAATTTTGATGACAATGGCATTTCTTGCAATAGGAGTGGCACTGGATTTAGGAATTCGCATAACGCGCATAAGGCTATAACATTGTAAACCGGGGAGAAAAATGATTGTAGATAAACTGATGCCGGATCCTGAAACGATCACGGAGAAATACGGAAGGCTTTACAAACAGGAGGATTCCAGCGGAACTGTCAAAAAAATACGACATAGTGTCGGGCAAGCTTACCTACTGTTATTGCTTCTATTTCTCCTGTCTTTCGGGACCGGGACTTACCGAAGTCTTACCGTGAACGGAGAAAGTGCAGATCTCATAGCGATTGCTTTTCTCTTTTTCGCCCTGTTCCTTCTTGTTTACAAGAAACGATACAGCGTTATTGATAGGGAAATTAGAAAGACGAAAGAATCGATAATTGATGACTTCCCCGAGTTTATAGACAAGCTGATTCTTCTTCTGAATACAGGGATGGTGACGGAAGCAGCTCTGAAAAAGATTGTGTTCGACTATGAGAAGTTCCGGGATATCACAGGAAGCAGGGCTCTTTATGAAGGGTTGTCAGATATGAACAACCGGATGCAGAAGACCAACTCCACCTTGCAGCGTGAGCTGTCTGCTTTTGCGGTAAAGAGCGGTGTTCGGGAGCTTCTGCGCTTTTCCGCTATCCTTGAGGACAATCTTAATAAAGGTAGTGGACCGGTGGAAAAGTTGGAGGGGGAAGGACAACTGTTGTGGATGGCAAGGAAAAAACGGGCAGAAGAAAAAGCAAGAGTGGCAGAGACCAAACTGTCTTTCCCTCTTATGTTGTTGCTATTATCCGTTATGTTAATTACAACAGCACCTATGCTGTTGAGCATTTAAATACTTCAAAGAAAGGAGCAGATCTTATGAACCTTAATAGCAAGCGAGGCATGGAAATGGTACAAGTTGCCATTATTGACCGCGAGGTCAAGCTACTGCCTTATTTCTGGTTTTACTTGTCACAGAATTGTCACAGAAGTAATTGATCAATAATATCAACGGCTTTTTCCTTGTGGTCCATCT
>CAYLVS010000044.1:6107-10311 GCA_964387185.1 uncultured Oscillospiraceae bacterium
CAAGTTGCCATATTAATCGCAATCGCCGTAACGCTGGGGCTCATTTTCCGAGAACGGATCATGGACTTCATCGATGGTACATTCGACAGTTTGGAGAGTAGCGGGTTTTGAGGAAATGAAGGAATCAAAGAGAGGCTCTGTTTTCGTGGAGGCAGCCCTTGTATTTCCGTTACTCATAGTAACGGCAGCGTTGCTTATCAACTATACGGTAGAGCACTATGAAGAGATAAGAGAGCAGACGGAGAGTCACGAGAGACAGAGAGAAGCGTCTATGAAAGGCCAAACTATCAGTAAAGGCGAATGTGAATTTGTGCGCAATATTGACTTCCTGTTGGAGGAGATATGAATGTTTGTCTAAGAGGTAATAAAAAAGGAGCAACAACTGTATTTCTTTGCATGATTCTGTCCTCCCTGTTGCTTCTGGTGAGCATGTTCGGAGAGGCAGCAGCGGGAATGGCTTCCAGATCCTATGCCAACTCGGTCTTTGATTTAGCAGGGCGCTCCATACTATCGGAATACGATCGGTCGCTGAAGTCCCGATACGGGATCTTTGGCTTTCTTATGGAGGAAGATGTTGTAGAAGCCAAGGTAGACAATTATATGAACGAGAGTTTTAAAACCGGTTTTGGAAAGACAAGGCTCCTACCATTATCCCTGGTCCATATTCAGGTGGATCTCTCGGAGCAAGTTATGACGAACCCGGAGCTGCTAAAACAGCAGATATTGGACCATATGAGCTACCGAGTATTCTTTGACGTACTCTATGTGTTGGATGCATTGGAATTCTTAAAGTATGAAGAGGGTCAGCAGACAGGAGAGGGTGAGGCGGACACTAGCGGGATTAAGAATATGCGAACTCTAAGGAATGACAAGGTAATTCGGGAGTTACCCTCCAGATTGCTACAGGGCATGGACGGTGGATTTAAAAGCATTCTGGAGTTGCCTTTACCAAGTGAAATACGTCAGCTATCATATAAAGAACTCTGTTTGAACCTTTACATTTTGAAACATTTCCGCCATGACCTGGATTCACCACAATGGAACAATACTTTTTTCTCAAACGAAGTCGAATATATCCTATGTGGGAGATTGAGCGACGAATCCAACCACAATATCGTTTACCTGTCCCTCTTGGCATATCGTACAGTTATAAATGCTGCTCATATCTACGCAGATGCAGATAAATGGGAAGCGGTAACTTTAGCGGCAACCTTAGCCGGCGGAGGTGTAGCTTCACCCGCTGCACTTACCGCAATTACAGGTATTTGGGCCGGTGCAGAGGCAGCAAGCGATATGAATCGGCTGCTGAAAGGAAAGAAGGTACCTCTGATAAAAACGTCGGAGGATTGGGTGCTGGATCTAACCAAAGCCTTGGAAGGCACTGTGGATTCCGGGTTGGAGTCATCCGAAGAGGGTGAGGGTTTATGCTATGAAGACTATCTTTTTCTATTGCTTTGTTTCAAGGACGATGAGAGTAAGTTGATTCGAATTATGGACCTGATCCAGTTGAACATTAAGGGCGAAACCAATGAGAACTTTACTTTGAGCAGGTGCTTCTCTGGGTTTAGGTTTCATGCAACAGTGGCTCGAGACACAGGGTTTCCGGGCTTGCTTTCCAATCGCAACGGAGAATTCTCCGGAACACATATTTACTGAGGCAGGGTTATGAACAAAAGGGGTTCTCTATTCGTAGAAGCGGCAATCTTATTTCCCATGTTTCTGTTGGCAATCTTATCAATCTGTGTTTTAATCCGTATAATCGGATCGGAAGAGAACATGGTTCGATCCTTAACCGAGGAAGGGCACAAGATAGCAAAAGAAGCCTATGTGACTCAGTTGGATTTCATACCTGAGAGCTATAGTATTGAGTTGCTTGAAGGTATCGTTCATGGAACGCTACTGGAATTTCGCATGCTGGAAAGGCTGAAAAATGAAGACAAGTTAGTGAAAAACCCCCGTATAGACCGATTCGAATATCTGTATGCGGAAGGACATCAATCAGGCTTGATTCACTGTAGCATTGCGTATGACATACTGCTTCCCATGCCCCTAAGTTTTCATAGACAGCCAGAGTTTGAGCAGCGCTTATTGTTTCGAGGATTCATCGGAGCTGAAAACTGTGGAGAGGGAATGGGTTTTGATTCCATGGAAGAACCTGATGATGCTTCAATCGTATATATCTTTCCGCGAGCGGGAGAGCGGTTTCATCAGCTTCAATGCAGGATCATCGAAGTTTATCCGCGGCAAATGATATTATCACCATCTCTAAGAAAAAAGTATACTCCTTGCAAACTGTGCAATGGAGATTTGATGCCTTGGGGAAGCAGAGTGTATTGCTTTGATAAATCAGGGAGGGTTTATCACAAAGGAAACTGCACAACAGTGGAGCGATATGTTGTCGGGATCGATAGAGAGGAGGCAATAGAAAATGGATACAGCCCTTGTGCCTATTGCGGCGGTTGATATGGAGGGGGAAAGGAAGAGAAGTTCAATTTCGATAAACGGAATAGAAGCGGAAGTAATCGAATCCGGTGGCAGACGTTTTTTTAGCCTACTGTTGGAAGAAAGTCAAATACCTGAATACCAAAGAAGAATATTAGAAAACAGGTGTTGTCCGCAATTGTTGCAGGTGCACTTTATCTGTGAGCCGAGCAAGATGCGTGCCTTCTATGATTACGGAGGCCTCGCACAGTTAAAGGCTAAGTACCGGGAGTGGAGAAGGGATGGCAAAAACCTGGCATCTGAAAACCTTGCGATAATAGTTTCTGTTGCAGGTTCCATAATATCAGCAGAAAATTATCTATTTTCCTGTGAGGATCTCTTGCTGCATATGGATTCAATTTTCATTTGTCCGGATACCGGTGAAGTCAGGCTGGCATACATACCGGAAACTCAAAATCATAAAAGTCCTTCGTTCAAAATAGCTTCCTTGATCCAAGAAACGGTACAACTGGCTTGCGATGAACAGTGGACTGCCTATGGAGAAGAAGTGTATGACAGAATTCTGTCCTGTAACGAATCAATGAGTGGGATTAAAAAAATACTTCTCGACAAGGGGAGGGAAATCTGCGGCAACGGATGGCCGCAAAAGTCAGAAATGAGGCAGATCGCTGAAAATAATAAGCCGGGCCATAGCCCGGCTTGATTACGATGTAGTTTGAGATATTTATTGGAAGTCGCGGTCTCCTCTATAGGGCCTTCTTTCCTGCTTTTTTTTGTCTCTGCATACCTTACATCTTTTTGGTTCGTTGTCAAAACCCTTTTCTTTGTAGAATTCCTGTTCACCGACAGTGAAAACAAATTCTGAACCGCAGTCCTGACATACGAGAGTCTTGTCTTCCATTTACTTTTTTTCCTCCGATATTCTTAAATATTAATATTTAAAATAGGTTGAATGGAACCATTTCAAAAAGATGATCGGACCATCAGGGTATTTTAAATATCTCACTGCCATTATATAGGAAAAAAAATGTCATGTCCATTAAAAAACAAAATATTGTAAAATTTCCAACAACAACAACGAAAAAGTTATTGGCAGGGTGAAAACTCCCATTAATTACTTCATGGTTTATGGTATACTAATGTAAGACTTACTAGAAAAGGAGTTCATCATGAAGAACTTTATAAAAAACTGGACTTATCAGAAGCACATTGTAGCAGAAACGTTATGTTATGCTTCCATCGCGTTGGTTGGCAATGCCTTTTTCAGTAGAATCCCCGTTAAGAGCGAGAAGAGCTGCTGCCCGGCAGAAGCGTTTAAGAATATGCCAAAGAAACAGAAAACCTTTAATTGTATGCTCATCAGCTGTATGGTAGTAGATTATACGGCAAGCTATTTTATTTTGAAGGGGCTGAAGAAGATAGCGGGAGAGAGTACTACCAAGTAGAGGAAGCAGTAGCTGATGTTAGGATATGTAGTACCGGATAAACCGGAACTGAAAATAAGAGAGTTTGAGTTGTATTCCGGCTATTACTGTGGAATTTGCAAGTCTGTAAAACAGAGATACGGTCAGATTCCCAGATTGGTTCTGAACTATGATTTTGTATTTCTTGCTTTGGTACTGAGTGCTCTTTGTCATCCCACGGAAAAGATCAAACAGGAGAGATGTCCGATACATCCGTTAAAAAAGAGAACTGTGGTTTACAATGAACCGTCAGTTGACTATGCTGCGGATATGATGCTGCTGTTGACTTATTTTAAATT
>CAYLVS010000045.1:0-10299 GCA_964387185.1 uncultured Oscillospiraceae bacterium
AATTGAAATTTTGCACATTTCACCCCTATAATAGCGAAATAAAAGACGGAAGGCAACTGCAGCCGGTCTGCGGGTGCAGTTGCCAAGATAGTCAGGCCGCGGGTGCAGCTGCCAAAGCATTCAGGCATGTCGACGCAGTTGCCAAATATGTTCAACTGTAGGCCCGCTGGGGCGCGGGCCATTTGAAAGTTCGCATTGGGCTTGAAAGTTCGCATTCAGCCTAGTGATACGTCCTGAACCTCCGCAGCCGCAAGGCGTTTGTCACAACGGATACGGAACTTAGAGACATAGCTGCTGCCGCAAACATGGGGTTCAACAGAGGTCCGCCGAAGATATAGAGCAGGCCGGCCGCAACGGGAATACCGGCCACATTGTAGCCAAAGGCCCAGAACAAATTCTGCTTGATGTTCCGTATGGTACTCTTGCTCAGGTGTATGGCCGTGGGCACATCCATAAGGTCGCTCCGCATGAGGACGATGTCAGCGGATTCCATCGCTACATCCGTTCCGGATCCGATGGCAATTCCGATATCCGCCTGCACAAGTGCCGGTGCATCGTTAATGCCGTCCCCTACCATTGCTACCTTTCGCCCTTCCTCTTGGAGCTTCTTCACTTCATTGGCCTTATCCCGGGGCAGAACCTCCGCCAGCACCCGGTCGATGCCCACCCGCTTGGCGATGGCTGCGGCAGTTTTCACGTTATCCCCTGTGATCATTACCACCTCGATACCCATCTCCTGCAACTTCTTAATGGCATCTGCGCTACTTTGCTTGACCACATCTGCAACCGCAATGATGCCTGCAAGTTCTCCGGCAATTGCAACGTACATGGGAGTTTTCCCTTCATCGGCAAGCTGTCCGGAACGGACTTCAAGCTCCTCAAGGGCTATATTTCTATCAACCATCAGCTTTCGGTTTCCAATTAGCGCATGAACTCCATCTATCGTGCCCTCGATTCCGTGGCCGGGAATGGCTTGGAAACCTACAACCGGGTAAAACTCCAACCCTTCATTCTCGGCATTTCTGACGATGGCCTCTCCCAGCGGATGCTCCGAGCCCTTTTCACCGGAGGCCGCCATTTGAAGCAGCCTTTCCCCGGTGATGCCTGCGACAGGAATGATGTCCGTCACTTCCGGTTTGCCTTCTGTTATGGTCCCGGTCTTATCAAAGATAATGGTATTGATTTTATGTGCGGTCTCAAGAGCCTCTCCCCCCTTGATCAAAATGCCGTGTTCGGCTCCCTTCCCCGTTCCTACCATAATGGCAGTGGGTGTAGCCAGCCCTAAAGCGCAGGGGCAGGCTATTACCAGTACGGAGATGAAAATGGTCAATGCGAAGGCAAAGGTATGCCCGGCAATGAGCCAACCCACAAATGCGAGGGTGGCAATGGCTACAACAATGGGAACGAAATAGCCGGATACAATGTCAGCCATCTGTGCAATGGGCGCTTTGGATCCTTGTGCATCCTCTACCAACTTAATGATTTGCGCCAGAGCCGTATCTCCGCCTACCTTTGTAGCACGAAACCGAATGACGCCATTTTTATTGATGCTGGCGGCATACACCTTGTCTCCAGCCTTCTTATCGATGGGGATACTCTCTCCTGTCAGCATGGATTCGTCGATAGAGGTGTACCCGTCAATCACCTGTCCATCCACGGGAATTCTTTCCCCGGGCTTAACCAAGATGATATGGCCAATCTCTACATCGGCAATGGGAACAACTGTCTCCTTGCCGTCCTGGATCACCACGGCTGTTTTAGGCGTCAGTCCCATGAGCTTTTTAATGGCATCGGAAGTCTTGCCCTTGGACAAGGCTTCCAGGGATTTTCCAAGCAATATCAAGGTAATAATCACACCTGCGGTTTCAAAATACAGACCATGCACCGCATGGGTATTCCCCCAGGCGATTTCATAGAGAGAGTATAGGCTGTAGACGATGGCAGCCGTAGTACCGATGGCAATGAGGGAGTCCATATTAGGGCTTCGCTGAACCAGCGCTTTAAATCCGATGGAGTAAAATCTGTTTCCGGCAGCCACCACAGGTATCACCAAAAGGAGCTGTGTTAGTCCGAAGGCCATAGGGTAGAGATCCGGGGCCAGAAAGCCGGGTATGGGCAAGGAGATTCCGGGAATCATGGGTGCCATGGCTAAGTATAATAATGGCACTGCAAAAATAGCCGACACAATAAATTTAATCCTCAGTGTCCGGATCTCCTTCTCCTTTCTCTCTTGATGTTCATCTATATTATCATTATCCGCCTTTTTCTCGCTTCGGATTATTTCATAGCCAGCTTTCACCACAACCTCTTCAATTTCCGACAGTTGAATTTTCTCCGGGTCGAACTCAACAGCAGCTGTTTCCGTAGCCAGGTTGACGGAGGCCTTAGAAATGCCTTCTGTCTTGCTCAGAGCCTTTTCCACCCGACTGGAGCAGGCTGCACACGTCATTCCGCCTATTTTTATTATTTCCTTATTCATAAGGTCACGCCCTTCCCTCAATTATCCATGCAATGTCCACAAGAACTGCCGCGAACTTGTCCAAACAGAATATATATCTGTAAATTTTGCATTATATATAAATAGCATCTTTTATCTATACTTAAACTATTATTCGCTATTATCCAATATTTATTGAGCATAGTCTGTGTTCGTTGGCAGCCCCGCTCTTTTAATTATCCGGCGTGAATCGCCCGCATATTCTAATACTGGGACAAAAACTGCAGCCGAATACTTTTCATGTCCTATTCCAATATGAAAACCGGGTCACAGAACACCCTAAACCTTGCTTTTTGGGACACAAATAGTAAACCTATAAATTTGTTGTCCTATTTTATCGTGATTTATAGGACACAAAGCCATTTTCCCTGCTTCAGTTGTCCTACAGTTGCGAATGACAATTGGTTTTGACCCCCGCCACGACTGTCAAATGGGACATATTCTTTACTTTCGAAGAAGGTGTGTCCTATTCTTTCCTCTATGAGTCACTTAAATTTGGCGTTGGGAATAAAACCTGCCCCGCATTATTTGCTACAGAGGCTGACGTTCCACTTACACGGATTTAAGAATCTTCGTTGTGGGTATAAATATAGCGATATAGTGATGACAGGAACCACGCCCCCTGTCACTTATTTCAGAAAGGAAGAACAGAGATGGAGAAGATCATCGACTTCACAAGAAGTGTGAACGATATATGCAAAGAGCATCCTGAGGTAATGGATATCATGAGGGAGCTGGGTTTTGATAATTTGACACCGGCAATGCTCTCTACGGCCGGCCGCTTTATGACCATCCCCAAAGGTGCAAAAATGAAGAAGCTGGATTTGAACGCAATAAAAGAAGAATTTATTCGCAGGGGTTTTGAGGTCAGGGAAATGTGACAGGTGACAGGGCCCCTGTCACCTGTCACATTTATCGGTCTATAGCCTTTAAGATCCCGTAGAGAATTGCTTGGGGTCTTGGCGGACACCCCGGGATGAAAACATCTACAGGAACTATACTTTGGATGCCATTGTTGGTAGCATAGGTATCTTTAAATATCCCCCCACTGCACGCACAAGCACCTACAGCCACCACCAGCTTTGGTTCGGGGGTAGCGTGATAGGTTTTCAGCAACGCCTGCTCCATGTTTCTCACAGCAGTTCCTGTAACTAAGAGCATATCCGCATGTCTCGGAGAAGCTACGAAGTGGATACCGAATCGTTCAATGTCAACAAAGGGATTGTTCAATCCATTGATCTCGTAGTCGCAGCCATTGCAGGATCCGGAATCTACCTCTCTGATATTCAGGCTTCGACCAAACAACTTATTGATCTTCCTGCGCAGTTCTTCCCCTATCTCTTCCAAATCTCTTTCCGCTAAGTTAATTTCTTTTGTCATGCCAATTGCTCCAAGGGGGCACACCTCTTCACAGAGCGTGCAGAACACGCACTCATTGTAATCGATTCCCACGATCCCGGCGGCTTCCTCCATATGAATGGCTCCGGAAGGACACCTGGCTATGCATTCTCCGCATCCGTCACACAGCGTGTTATCAACGACCGGCTTTCCTATGAAATAATCGGTGTTGACCGGCCTCTTTGGACTGTCTTGCGTAAGCCTGGGATATTTAATTATCTTTCTTGTCTTTTCAAACATTTCTATCGTCCTTGTTAGTAACTACGAGCCTGAAACAGTCTCTTCTACAGTCTTACTTCTGCTGCAAACCCTAACTTATAAATCATTTCCTGCGTAGGACAGGTTAAAGCTCTTATTGATAAGCGGAAAATCCGGTACAATATTTCCTTTCACGGCATGGCAGAGAGCCGGCCAGTTGCAGAAAGAGGGCGTCCTGACCTTATAACGGAAGAGCGTATTCTCTTCTCCCGTCATGACAAAGTGAATATTCTCCCCCCGGGGTGCTTCCGTCAGACCAAAGGCAAAGCGGTAGGGTTCAAGTGGCGGGACAGGTTCAAAGACCTTACCCTGCGGCATGGATTCAATGGCGCTTCGCATCAGATCAATTGCCTGAAAGCATTCTTCGATCTTTACATTCATCCTGCAGTTCACATCTCCGTATTGATACGCGGGAACGGAAAACTCCAATTGGCCGTAAGCCTCGTAGGGATAGTTCTTTCTAATGTCACAATCCACTCCCGCGGCTCGCCCGCCGGGTCCCGCTGCATTTAGATCTTTTGCAATATTACGCGCCAGGATGCCCGTGTTTTCCACACGATCAATAAACAGACTGTTGGAACGGATGATGTGAACCGTATCGGTCAATTCCGTCCTTATCTTTTCCAGTTGTTCAAGGATACGGCGCTCTTTCCCTGCAACAAAATCTTTCCGAAGCCCGCCCGGCCTGCAGACGCTCCTCAAAAAACGCATGCCACAGAGCTCGTCTGCTACCGCATAGGCCCAACCCCGCATCATGCGAAACTGAAAGGTTGCAAATCCATATCCAGTATCTAAGCAGATACCACCAAGATCCCCTAGATGGCTTGTCAGTCTCTCCAGTTCGGCAAAAATCACCCTGCTGTATTTAGCCCTTTCAGGAACTTTAATCTTTGCAATTTTCTCGATGGCCTGGCAGTAGGCAAGGGCGTTTGTGAAGGTCTCATCCCCGGAGATCCGCTCTGCGATATACAGACATTTTTCAACGCTTTGCCCCTCACACATCTTTTCGATGCCTTTGTGCACAAAATACAGTTGCGCCTCCAGGTTTATAATCGGCTCTCCTGCAACGCTGAACCGAAAATGCCCCGGTTCGATGATGCCCGCATGGACAGGCCCTACCGGAATCTCGTAGACTCCTTCCCCTTCCACTTTCGTAAACCGGATGGGCTCCTTTGCAAGCGGGGGTTTATGCCTGACATCAAAATCTTTTCGAAGAGGAAATTCTCCCTCGGGCCAATTGCTGTGAAATACCAGTCTCTTGGAATCGGGATGTCCCACTGGATGGATGCCATAGAGGTCCTTAATTTCTCTCTCATAGGAAGCCGCCGCGGGAACCGTCACGCAGATGGATTGAATCTCCATTTCCGCCGGATCTACCCCCGTCTTTAGAATCAACAGCTTTCCCTCTTCCCTTTGGGCAAACACGTAATACACGCGGTATTTGCCAAAGAGACTTCTCTCGTCGCTCGCAAACATAGAAACCAAAGGGAGATCCAGCGTGGTATGGATATAGGTGCATATTCCCCCTATCTTTTCGGAATCAACTTCAAGATAGAGTTCATTCTCATTATGAATGTGGCTTTTTCGGATGCTCTGACCAAAGACATCCGCAATTTTATCTTTCAATCTATCCAACCCTTGGTCTCCTTTCTAAACACCGGAAACAATGCTCTGCGCCTCGTTTATCAAGTCTATTATAGGACTTGGCATCCATAAGCCGGTCACGCCGATGATAATTAATAGGATCACTATGACCAAGGCCCCGGGGATATTATCTTCACCGGGTTCTAAGTCCTTATCCCCATTATTCCCGTAGAAAATCCGAAACAGTGCGATTGCGATTCCTGCAAAGACTAGAACAAAGAGAACCGCCACTGCCGCCCCAATTAGATAACTTCCTTCCTCAAAGATGGACATGAGAATACCAAGCTCGCTGGCGAACACGCTGAATGGTGGCATTCCCGCAATGGCGAATAACCCGAACAGGAAAACCGTGCCTGAAAGGGGAAGCAACTTCAACACCCCTCTTATTCTGGGAATCTGCTTGGTGTCGAATTTCTGCAGCAAGCTGCCGGAGCAGAAGAACAGCATGGATTTCGTAAGAGAGTGGTTAATCATGTGAAGCAAACCCCCGAAAATGGAGAGGGGCGTGAAAAATCCAACCGCTACCGCTATAACTCCCATGTGCTCGATGCTGGAGTAAGCGAGCAGCCTTTTGTAATCCTTCTGCGTCAGTATGAAAATCGCAGCGGTTACAATGGAAAGCATGCCCATGGAGATGAGGAGCCTTCCGGTGTAATTACTGTTCCCTAAACTCTTGTTGACCACCGCTGCCATGCGGATAATTCCATACATGGCGCTGTTGAGCAGCACACCGGACAAGAGTGCACTGATGGGGGCCGGTGCTTGGCTGTGGGCATCGGGGAGCCAGGTATGCATAGGCGCAAGACCCGCTTTAGTGCCGAAGCCCACTAAAATGAAGATAAAGGCTAACCTGGCCGTGGACCCGTTCAGGCTCTTTGCATTTTCCATCAAGGAGGTCCACTGCAACAGCTCCGTGCTTTCCAATACGCCCATGGACGAAAGATGGAGGAATATAATACCCAGCATTGCCACAGCAATTCCCACGGAACAAATAATGACGTACTTCCATGCTGCTTCAAGAGCGTATCGGTCGTTATGAAAACCTACCAAAAATACGGAGGCCAGCGTGGTAGCTTCTATGGCAATCCACATGATGCCCATATTTTTTACGGTCAAAGCCAGTATCATCGTAAATAGGAAGAGCTGCATGAGAACGTAATATAATCTTACTTTACCAAAGTCCAGCTTCCCCTTCCTTATGTCCACTTCCAGGTACTGCACCGAGTATATGGCGGCAAAAAAACCAATGAGCAGGACAATATTCAGAACGATAATGCTCAGAGAATCCAGGTAAAAGAAGCCTCCGTAATGGGCATACTCCACTGTTCCCTTGGCTATCACATCCCCTGTCAAGGGCAGTGCTATCATCATCATTAAGCCCGAGGCCGTTAAGCTGATCACATGCAAAAATAGTCTTTTCTTTATAAGAAAAAACAGCAAAACGGAGGTTAAGGGTATGACTAGCAGCAAAAATCCCATTCGATTATCCTTTCAATTTGTTTAACTTATCGATATTGATGGTGTCAAACTTATCACTGATCTGGTACACCATTATGCCCATGATCATTACCGCTGTGAGCATATCGATAAATATGCCCATATCTACGATGAAGGGCATTCCATCCGTAGCGAACATAGCGGTGATAAAGATTCCGTTTTCCAGCACAAGAAAACCAATAATCTGGCCGATGGCCTTTTTTCTACTTATCATGAAGAACAGTCCAATCATGACCACAGAGACGGAATTAACGATCTGTATATCGTTGTACCCTTGGCTGATTCCATCAATGGTGGCAATGGAGAAGTAGGTAAGCACCACCAGACCGCAGCAAATCAAAACCAAAATAGGAATGTTCAAAATAAAGTCCTTTTCCACCTTGTATTCCACCCCGGAATACGTTCTGTTCAATAGTTTTGGAATGTAGATTACCTTCAAAACTACGATGACAAAGCAAACCACCAACACATCGATGCGCCCTTCCTCTATGATGCTTTGGATGCCCATAATGCCTGCGGCCAGAGCGATGAAGGCCGACTGAACGCGAAAGGTCTTGATATAGGATTTAATCCTCTTGTTGGCCACTAAGACAAAGGAAGTTAATAGGATAATAACCGATAATGTATCAAATAAACTAGACATGGCCGCCTCCCATCAGAAAATATTGTAAAAATGCAAGGAAGGAGAGAATAAAGGATAGTGCCGCCAGGTTTGGTATGCTGAACAGGCGGAGCTTCACCGTATTGATCTCCACCAAGGCAATCAGAACAGCTAGAAGGATTACTTTCATTAAATAGATCAAGAGAGAGAGCACCACAGCTCCAAGTCCTGCAATTTCGATAAGTTGGTCATGAGGGATCAGCAGATTCACAAGGAGGGTCATAAAAACCAGCTGTTTTATGGCAGCACCGTATTCCATCAACGCAAGATGCCGTCCGGAATATTCCAGGAGCATTGCCTCATGAACCATGGTCAATTCCAGATGTGTGGATGGATCATCTACAGGGATCCGCGCCGTCTCCATCATAATAATAGAAAGCAATGCAAGAAATAATAAAATCGTAACAGGATGCATCAGGGGAGTGTCCGCGCCCTGCATAAAGGTCATCATCCCATCCAGAGAAGTAGATCCTGCAATAAGGCCTGCCGTGAACAGACATACCAGGATGGACGGCTCTGCCAGGGAAGAGATCATAGCTTCTCTGCTGCTTCCCATACCGCCAAAAGTGCTGCCTGTATCCAGGCCTGCTGCCATCATAAAGAATCTCCCAAGAGCAAAAACAGAGATCATTAGGATGAAGTCCCCGGGTATGCTGTTCGTCGGTGTGACCAGCGTCGATACCGGTACTAGGAGAGCGGCAGCAAGAGCTGTTGAAAATACCACATATGGCGCCGCTTTGTAAATCCAGGAAGACACATCCGAAACAACGGTGCCCTTCCTTATCAGCTTATAGAGGTCATAGTACATCTGAAAGACCGGAGGTCCCGTTCTTTTCTGCGAAAAGGCTTTGGCCTTTTTAATGATACCGTTGACCAAAGGCGCTACCAGCACTATGGCAAATATCTGTATTATGATGTAGATGAAATAACTCATATTTTCGTCAATCCCTTTATACCAACCTGTTATAGGCCATTAATGCCAAAATAGTAATAAAAATATAGATTAGATAGCTGTGTATATTTCCCGTCTGAATCAAAAATTTTGCCTTTCTGGAGAAGGTCCGAATCCTTGAAAAGGCCGGCAAATAGATGTATTTCTCGAAGATGGATTCCGATTCCACCTTGTACTCGATCCGGTCCGGGTAGTAGTAGGTTCCGCCTATCGCCTCGGTCTTTCGTGAGGGCCGGAATAGGATTCGAAACACGATTTTTATAGGCTTGGAAAAGCCTGCGGCTGTATACTGCATCCTGGAGTTAATCCCTTCAAAGCCACAGTCCCAGGTGCCATACTTTCTTTCTATATACTTTCCCCCAAAGACCCGGATTGCCAGTAAAGCGAGCAAGGTAAGAACCCCAAGGGCAATGAGGATCTCAAAAGAAGAGATTACCGTGCCGGACAAATCCATGGAATACCATGTTAATAGAAAGCCTCCCTGCAGTTGGTCAAAGACAGAGCTGCCGATCAGGTCACTTGCCACCCCATCGATGAGGCGGATAATGCACAGCGGGAAAACACCCATAAGCAGGCAGAGAGACGCCAAAATCCCCATACCTATGTTCATGGCGACGGGAACCTCTTGAACCTTTGATATCTCCTCACTCCTGGGAAGCCCCAGGAAGGAAATGCCGAAGAGCTTTACGAAGCAAGCCGCAGCTAAGGCGCCTGCCAACCCAAGTGCCGCTACGGCCAGTATGAACAGGATATTGGTTCCCGGTTGACCCGGAGCGATGTAGGCGAAAATGGATTGATAGGTGAGCCATTCGCTGATAAACCCATTAAAGGGCACGATTGCCGATATTGCCAGGGAAAAGCACAAGACCAGCAGCGCTGTGACCGGCATGGTTTTGATCAATCCGCCCAGCTTTTCTATATCCTTTGTTCCTGTTGCGTAATGGACGGATCCTGCGCCAAGGAATAAACCACCTTTAAACAAGGTGTGGTTTACAGCGTGGAGAATGGATGCAATGAGAGCCAGGGCCCCAATCATTTCATTTCCCTGTGCCAAAGCAGTAAAGCTGACTCCCAGTCCAATGAGTATGATTCCGATGTTTTCCACACTGCTGTAAGCTAATAGCCGTTTAATGTCATGCTCCATGAGGGCATAAGCGACTCCTAATACGGCAGAAACAATACCGATGCCTATGAGCAATGCACCCCACCAGACATGCTGTACTCCCAGGAAATCCAATACGAACCGAATAAGCCCATAAATTGCTGTTTTGATCATGATCCCGGACATGAGGGCTGACACATTGCTGGGCGCAGCAGGATGAGCGTAAGGCAGCCAAATGTGCACCGGAATCGCTCCTGCTTTCGTCCCGAACCCAAGCAGGAACAGGATAA
>CAYLVS010000046.1:0-10298 GCA_964387185.1 uncultured Oscillospiraceae bacterium
CTGACCAACCATCAACTGGTAGAGGAAGTCAAGTCCTGGGGATTTTAAATAGGAGGAAATACAATGAAAATTTTAAGAGCAAATAGAGAAGATGCAATCCTTGTCCTGATCGATTTTCAGGAAAGGTTGATGCCTGCCATGAAGGGTGCTGACGACCTGGAAGAGGTTGTGGTGAAATTGGTGAAGGGCTGCAGGACCCTCGGAGTACCTGTACTGGTAACTCAACAATATACAAAGGGTTTAGGGGCTACCATTCCGAGCATACACGAGGCTCTCGGAGACTATGAGCCCATTGAAAAGACAGCATTCAGCGCTATGGGAGAACCTGATTTTGTGGAAAAACTGAAAGCATCCGGACGAAAAACGGTTATCTTGGCGGGAATCGAAGCCCATGTATGTGTGCTGCAGACGGCTCTGGACCTCATGGAGGAAGGCTATACCGTATTTCTCGTCAATGACTGCGTCGCCTCCAGAAAAAACAGCGATCGAAAGTTTGCACAACGCAGAATAGCGGAATCCGGTGCGGTGGGAACCACCTATGAGTCCGTTCTTTTTGAGATCCTTAAGGGGGCAAGGGAGGAAGGATTCAAGGACATTTCAAACTTAGTAAAGTAAGGCGGCGAATCATACAATTATGTTTATATTTGAAAACCAAATCACTATAGGTTCGAGGCCGGTTCTCGAGGAATACCTGGGCAGCTTTGAATACAAAACATCGGGACTTTCTTTTACATCTTTATATATGTGGAGGAACATCAATTTTTTTAGTTGGCAGATTATCGGGGATTATTTGTGTATCTCCGGACTCAGCCATCTGGAATTGGACAAAAAGGAGGCATTTTTGTTTCCGCCCCTGACGAAGACAGGCTTTTATGAACCGGATAAACTCAGGGAGACGATACTTTCTGCCAAGAAAATATTCGAAGAAAACGGGCAGAGATTCAACATCCGGCTACTTCCTCTGCATATGCTCGAGATTCTTGAAGCGGCGTTCCCCGGTGAATTCCGCTTTATTGAGGATAGGCCGAATTACGATTACGTGTATCTCACCAAGGACTTGGCACAGCTGGCCGGAAGGCAGTACCATGCTAAGAAAAATCATTTGAACTACTTCAAAGAAAACTATAGCTATGAGTATAAGCCTCTGACCTCTTCTATGGCAGAGGAAGCCATGGCGTTCATAAGGGAGTTCAATCTGAGAAAGCAGCTTCCGGATCATGAGATGGACCTTCTCCGTATGGAGGAAATCGCCATGGAGGATGTATTTTATAATCTTGAACGGGTAGGATATCTGACAGGAGCTCTGATAATCGACGACCAGCTTCAGGCGCTGTGTATCGGAGGGGCATTGGGTCGCAAAACGGTCACGGTTCACGTGGAAAAAGCCAACATTGAATATCGGGGTGCTTATCAGGCCATCAACAACGAATTTTGCAAGCATATGGCTCCCCATGTGAAATACATTAACAGAGAAGAGGACATGGGAATTCCCGGCCTGCGTAAGGCAAAATTATCCTACAAACCCGCAAAGCTCATCGAGAATCATATTGCTGTTTTCCGGTAATTTCGATGACAGAGCTCCGCACATTGTCGTAAGTTTAACAATTCTTGAGTTGTGCTATATGAAGTGATAATATAGTACTGTTGAGGTATTTCACTACCTCTATTTATATATTATTTAAATTGTTTGTTAGGAGGGATAACAAATGAGGGAAGTTGTTATTGTAAGTGCTGCGAGGACCCCGATCGGAAGTTATGGCGGGGCCTTGAAGAACACTCCGGCTGTGGAGCTGGGAGCGATTGCTGTTAAAGAAGCAATCAAGAGAGCCGGTATTTCACCTGATATGGTGGACGAATTAGTATTCGGGACAGTGTTGCAGGGAGGACTTGGACAAAATGTAGCAAGGCAAGTATCCATTGCGGCAGGTCTTCCAATCGAAGTTCCGTCTATGACTTTGAATAAAGTCTGCGGTTCCGGCCTGCGTACCGTTTCTCTTGCCGCGCAGATTATCAAGGCAGGAGACGCCGATGTTGTCATTGCAGGTGGATGCGAAAACATGAGTATGGCAGGCTACGTTTCTCCGAATATGAGATGGGGAGCCAGGATGGGCGATGTGAAACTCATTGATATGATGGTACATGATGGCCTGACAGATTCTTTCAACAATTACCACATGGGAATTACCGCGGAAAACATCGTTGAGCAGTGGGGCATCACAAGGGAAGAACTGGATGAGTTTGCTGCCAATTCTCAGCAGAAAGCAGAAGCCGCCATAAAGGCCGGTAAATTTAAGGACGAGATCGTTCCGGTGGAAATCCCACAAAGAAAAGGAGATCCTGTTATTTTTGATACAGATGAATTTCCGAAATATGGAAGTACAGTGGAAGGACTTGCTAGGTTGAGGCCCGCCTTCAAGAAGGATGGAACCGTGACTGCAGCTAACTCCTCCGGTATCAATGACAGCGGAGCTGCTTTGGTAGTCATGTCCAAGGAAAAAGCGGATGAACTGGGACTTAAGCCCTTGGCAACCATCAAATCCTACGCTTCCGCAGGCGTAGATCCCATTATCATGGGAATCGGACCGGTGCCCTCTTCTCAGAAGGCACTGGAAAAGGCAGGTCTTACAGTTGCAGATCTGGACCTGGTTGAAGCCAATGAAGCATTTGCGGCACAGTCTGTTGCCGTAGGCAGGGATCTTGGCTTTGATACCAGCAAGTTGAATGTAAACGGCGGAGCCATCGCTCTGGGTCACCCTATCGGAGCTTCCGGTGCCAGAATCCTTATAACGCTGCTCTATGAGATGCAGAAAAGAGATTCCAAATATGGACTCGCCACCCTTTGCATTGGTGGCGGTCAGGGAACAGCGATCGTAGTAGAAAGGTGATAAGGGGACGTTCCTTATTTGTCATCTACAATAAAAGCAAGATAAATAAAAACAAGCGGAAATCTCCGCTTGTTTTTGTTATACTAAAACTACAGGTACAGCAGGAACCAAGGGGAAAAAGATGAACGAGATTAAACTCAATGCATATGCAAAAATTAATTTGTCCATCGACGTGACCGGTAAGCGTCTTGATGGCTACCACGATGTGGTTATGGTGCTGCAGCAGATCGATCTATATGATATTGTGACAGTGGGAAATCATAGCGACAAGGCCGACGCTTCAATTAGAATATCTTCCGATTCTGCCGAGATGCCAATCGGATCGGATAACATTGTTTGGAAAGCGGTTCAGCTTATGAGGGAGTGTTGTCCTGAGAAGGTCGGAAATCGTGTTGAAATTCATATTGAAAAAAACATTCCTCTGGCCGCAGGCCTTGCCGGAGGCAGCGCTGACGCGGCCGCAGTGCTTCATGGGTTGAATGTTCTCTGGGAGTGCAAGCTGTCCCTTTCACAGCTGATGGAGATCGGTGTGAAGCTGGGGGCGGACGTGCCCTTTTGCATCATGGGGCAAGCGGCAAAGAACAGTGCCTTGGGGAGGAAAAATGAAGATGTGTCCACCTGCGCCCTGGCGCTGGGAATCGGAGAGCAACTAACGCCTCTTCCTCCTCTTTCGGCTTATGTGGTGCTTTCAAAGCCGCCGATACCGGTATCCACGGCGGAAATCTATAGAAGCCTGGATCTGAATGGGATTGAAAGGCGTCCCGACACCGGTCGTTTGATTCAAGGCCTTCAGCAACAGAGATTTCCCATGGTAAAAGCCGCCATGTATAATGTCCTTCAGGAGATCAGCAAAAAAAAATATCCGGTGATTGCCGAGCAGATACTGTTACTGGAGTCCATCGGTTCCGGCGCAAAAATTATGATGAGCGGCAGCGGCCCTACGGTTTTTGCCGTCACACAGGACAAGAGCCAGGCAGAATTCATTCATAGAGCAATCAAAACCAAGTACTCAAAGACCTTTCTGGTGACAACTTCATTGTCATAATAAAACTTTCCCTTGAATAGACTATTACAGCAGAGGCGGGGACTGTCCAATGCCTCTCAACCGTCGACTTAAAGGGGGAGAGAACCATGGAATACAAGAAGGATTTCTTAGACGGAGAAAAGATTCCGGATTTTGCGCTGCAGCCTGCAAAGGCGGCGTCTACATTTGATCCGACGGTATATGATAAACTGTTCGAGTCCATGAGACAAAGGGCAACAGCAGAAGCACAAGAGCAAGTAGTTGTTGCAGAAGTGCCGACCGAGGTACTCGATGCCGAACCGGTGGTTGTTGAAGCACTAACAGAGGTGGCTGAAGTAGAGCCGGTAATTGCAGAGGTGCTGACAGAAGTAGATGAAGTGGAGCCGGTGGTTGCAGAGGCGCTAACAGAAGCGCCCGAAGTAGAGCCCGTGGTCGCAGAACTACCGGAAGTTGAGCCCGTAATTGCTGAGCTACCGGCCGATTCCAATGAAGAGACTGCTGCTCCGGTTGCGGTCGCTGTGCCGGTCCACATGCCTCAAAAGCCTTTGCCGATTAAAGCAGAGACAGCCGCAGACAGGCAGCAGAGTAAAAAAGTAAAGTATACGGATTTTCGCAAGCTTAATCCCGTTATTATTCATGTAGAGGAAGATGTTTTAATTCCTGATACCAAGCCGGATATGGCTCAGATGCTCAGCGTGGATGGAACCTGCCAGCTGGCGGAGCGCAACGTGTCAACCGGCGCCCATGGGATACAGTCTATTCGCGTATCGGGAGACCTCAAAGCCCAGGCATTGTATAAGGCTGAAAATGACGAAAACGAACCCATTATCGTTTCTTTGGACACAAAGCTTTTGTTTCGGGAAGATTGCATGATAAATGGTGACCCGAATGCCACCGTTGCCCTGTGTGCAGATGTGCGTTCTCTAGAATGGGAACGAATCAACGAAAGAAAATTCAGAGTTCGCGCAGCAATTGAAGTCGGTATGCGGGAATATTGTGAAAGAGAATTTGAACTGTTTGAAGGTGTTGAAAAAGAAGTTCTTCAACTGCTGAAAGACGAGATACAGTTTACCGACATCGCCATGCGCAAGACGGAAATCATGGAGGTGAATGAGGAGATCCGGCTCAGAGAGGGAGCACCGGAAATCGATAAAATTCTCTGCTTTAATGTCAACTTAGTTGAAAATCATAAACAAGTCAGCGGCGAAAAAGCAATGATCAACGTGTCTGTATATTTGAACCTCCTGTATCGAAGCGATGGTTGCCCGGTACCCTACACCTGCAAGACAGAATTCACCCAGTTTATCCGAATGGATGATGAAAGAATGGATCATCCCCTTCTGGCAGGTCGCACTTTCTTCGATGTACTGGATTGCTCTCTCACTGTGAAGAGAGACGAGGATGGTTATGGCACCATTTTATGCCTGAACATGGATGTGGAAACGACTTTGGAGTATTATCAACAGGTTCAGGAGCCCTGCATCGTAGATTTGTATCACTATTCCAAGGACGTCGAATACGACAGAGTCGTTAAGAAACTCAACTGTTACTGTGGAAGCAGCGCAGCCGACATTCCCATTCGAGAGATTGTTGATGTACCCGACCGGTATGGCAAAGCGGAACAGGTTCTCTATGTTTCCGGCACGCCCAGGATCAAGGATCAGAAGAGCTTCCAGGGCAAAGTCTCAGTGGAAGGTATTCTTCCCGTCAGGGTGGTCTGCATAGGCGGAGAAAGCGGAAAGCTCCCCTTCAGCATCGATCAGGAACTGGAATTCAGAGCTTCTTTGGATATCCCGGGCTGCGGAGACGAAGTGGTTCCAGACAGCCAGGCCATAGTAAAGAATATATCCTTTGATCAAATTAATAGCAGACAGATTGCAGTGAACGCGGAAATCGCCGTATCCGGATTTGCTTTCGACAAATCCTCTGCAGAATTGATACATAACGTAAGATTTTTGGATCCAGAAGAAAGTGCAGGGCCGAGTCCCTCCATCATCGTATATGCAACGCGCGAAGGTGATACGGTCTGGAAGGTAGCGAAAAAATATCATGCCTCGGTGAACCGCATTCGTTCCGTCAACGATTTGGCAGAACATGAAGAAATCAGAGCAGGAGCGAAGATCCTAATAGTTAAATAGTTATAAGATTCCCCTTTCATGGAGAGAATAATAGAAACGTATTCTCTCACGAGCAAAGGGGATATCTTATGAATCTGAGAAAAAATCAAATACGGCTGGTGTTCTTCCTGTTATTGTCACTGTTTATCTACAGCTGCTTTATATCGGCTGATAGTGCCGGGGTCCTCTCTAATGAAGACTTCATCCGCTTCCACGTGGTAGCAAACAGCAACACTTTGGAAGACCAGGAGCTGAAGCTCATTGTAAGAGACGGACTATTAAAAAGCATTAACGAGGGATTGGTAGCTGAAACTATGGCAATCGCTGACACGGCGCAGAGCAAAGTGACTTTGGACATTAACAGATCTAAAGAATTCATTGAAGAGAACCTAACGGAGCTGGAAAAGAAGGCTAGGGGAATTCTATCTAAGCAAGGATGTAATTATCCGGTAAAGGCAAATCTCGACGTAGCCTGGATTCCGCAGAAAACCTATGGGAACGTTACCTTTCCTGCCGGAAATTACAATGCATTGACGGTTACAATCGGCCAAGGGCAAGGTGAGAATTGGTGGTGTGTCCTGTTTCCTCCGCTCTGCCTTATCGGGTTGACTCCCGAAAGTGATGGGGAGATGGAGGATCTTTACAGAGAAGCAATTCTGGACGATAAATACAGTGCACTGCTTGAAGAGTCAGAAAAGCCGAAAACCCTGGAATTGAAGTTCAAAGTATTAGAACTTTTGAATCCGTAGGGGCGGGGTTCTGCTCCGCCCTTCGCCTAAAACCCACCAAAGAAAGCCCGCTCCCTGCCCCTGCCGGCAGCTCGCGGGCTTTATTCTTGCTTTCATATTCTCACAAAGAATGAAATGTGATAAAATTGGGTATGAGAAAAACTGAACTATAAAACTACCGGAAGAGGAGAAAATAGTATGGAGAGCCACATGGATTTTGGCTTTGCCCTAGGGAAAATGGAACAATGGCTTTCCCACCAGGGCATGACACCCAAATTACATAGAGAATTGACATCATTGGAGAATTGCCTGATAGACAATTCCGGCGACAAGGAAGCAAAGGAAGAAATCTTCGACCGCTTTTACAGAGACCTAGAGTTTGGAACCGGAGGGCTGCGGGGTATTATAGGCGCCGGTACCAACCGGATGAACGTCTTTACTGTAAGGCGCACGACTCAGGGTTTTGCCAACTATATCAACCGTTACTACGGCGGTAAAGGCAAAGACCCGGCAGTGGCAATTGCCTACGATAGCCGCAACTTTTCTACGCGGTTTGCCCTGGAAGCAGCTGACGTATTGGCTGCCAACCGCATACAGGTCTATATCTATCCGGAGCTTATGCCTACCCCGGCCCTGTCCTTCGCCGTCAGACACTATGGCTGCGCCGGAGGAATCATGATTACTGCCAGCCATAATCCGGCAAATTATAACGGATACAAAGTATACAATGACGAGGGCTGTCAGGTGACGCAGGATGCCGCTTCTGAAATTCTCAGCTGCATTGAAGAGGTGGATATCTTTACCGGTGTAAAAACATCGGGTGAGGAAACGGAAAGCATCAATGAAAGTCGGTTTTGGGATGAAATTTGCCATGAGCTTATTCGCATAATTCCCCGGGAGACTACAGACGCCTATATGGAGGCCGTAAAAGCCAAGAGAATCGGCGTGGACTGCACCGATTTGGAAGTGGTCTATACACCGCTTAACGGCGCCGGAAACAAACCGGTCCGGAGAATTCTCGCTGAAATCGGCGTGGAAAAGGTTCATGTGGTTCCGGAACAGGAGAACCCCGACGGGAATTTCCCCACCTGCGCCTATCCAAACCCGGAAAAGGAGGAGGCCCTGTATCGTGGGCTGGCTCTCTGCAGGGAATTGGAAACACCGGATCTTCTGCTGGCGACAGACCCTGATTGCGACAGGCTGGGTATTGCCGTGCGGCATCAAGATCCAGAGACGGATAAGATCATCTTCCATAGGCTCAGTGGCAACGAGGTGGGCATTTTATTGCTGGATTTCATCTGTTCCGAAGGAAAACTCCCGGAAAAACCGGTGGCAATGAAAACGATCGTTTCCTCCAAGATGGCGGAAGCGGTGGCTGCCTCATACGGTGTTGAGATGGTCAATTTGTTGACAGGGTTTAAGTACATTGGCGAACAGGTGGGACAGCTGGAAGCTAAGGGTGAAGAAGATCGGTTTATCTTCGGTTTTGAAGAGAGTTACGGCTATTTGGCCGGGTCCTACGTCAGAGATAAGGACGCGGTGAACGCCGCAATGTTAGTCTGTGAAGCTGCGGCTTATTATAGAAAACAGGGGAAAACCCTTGTAGACCGAATGGAAGAGCTGTACAATACCTACGGCTGGTACCGGAGCGAGTTGCTGGAATTCGCATTTGAGGGAGCGGCGGGGATGAACGAAATGAACGCCCTGCTATCCAAGCTGAGACAGGAACCACCGGAAGGAATTATGGATTTACGGGTGGTAGAGCAGGCGGACTACCTTGCCGGAAAACGTCGCATTTTAGGAGCATCCTGTGACATGGCTGCAGGCTACCGTCCCATAGCCTTGCCCCCCGCGGATGTGCTGGAATACGTTTTGGAGGATGGAAGCAGTGTTATAGTAAGACCTTCCGGCACCGAACCGAAGCTGAAGATTTACCTTTCGGCAAAAGGTGCGGATCGAGCGGCTTCAAAAGATACAATTGACAAACTGCGCAGAGCAGTAAAAGAATGGGTAAAATAAATGAACAAAGCAATTATCGGAATTGACAAAAGCGGATCCTTCCGGGTCTACTTTGCAATCTCTACAGGTCTGGCGGAGGAAGCCAGAAAAACACATAACACCGCACCCACTGCAACGGCAGCCTTAGGGAGGGTGCTAACGGGTGCAAGTCTCATGGGGCTTATGCTAAAAAACCCCAAGGACAAGCTTACCATACAGTTCAAAGGTGACGGCCCTGCAGGAGAGATTCTCTCTACGGCAGTAGGCACGGGAAATGTCAAAGGCTATATTTCCAATCCTGATGCCGATTTGCCTCTGCGGGAAGACGGCAAACTGGATGTGGGCGGCATTGTAGGCATCGGTACTCTGACGGTGATCAAGGATCAGGGCCTTAAGGAACCTTACGTGGGCCGGATCGACTTGGTCAGCGGCGAAATTGCGGAAGACCTCACAGCATATTTCTTCCTCTCCGAGCAGCAGTCCACTTCCGTGGCTCTGGGAGTTAAGGTCGATGTGGATGGCAGTGTAATGGCAGCCGGCGGCATGATCATACAAATGCTGCCCGATGCGGACCCGGCTTCAATAGACGCTTTGGAAGCGCTCGTGGGCGACATGCCTTCTATTACCGGCATCATCGAGGAGAAGATGAAGGAAGGAAGTCCGAAGACAGCGGAAAGCCTGGCTTCAGAGGTGTTTCATGCAATTTTTGAAAGCTTGCCGGAGGAATTCGGGTTAGAGATTCTGGAATACCGGGATATCGGTTGGGAATGCGGCTGTTCCGTTGAGAGGCTGGAGCAGGTGCTGCTGAGCATCGGCGAGACAGACCTCAGGCAATTGGCGGAAGAAGATGGTGAGGCTGAGCTCACCTGCCAGTTCTGTACAGAGAGATACCACTTTGACAAAGACCATCTGGAGATGCTTCTCCGTGTAGCAGTCAAATCGAAAGAAATATTGGGAAAAAGGGATAAGAAAGAGGAGGAAACGCAATGCTGAAAGAGTTTAAGGAGTTTGCACTTAAAGGAAACGTAATGGACATGGCTGTCGGCGTTGTGATCGGTGGGGCTTTTGGAAAAATCGTCACCTCATTGGTACAGGATTTAATCATGCCTATCATGGGATTCCTCACTGCGGGAATGGACTTCACCGACTTGAAGATCGTCCTCTCACCGGCGGGCGTAAATGAGGCGGGAGAAGAGATAGCGGAAGCAGCTATCATGTACGGTAACTTTATTCAGACCACCATCGACTTCATCATCATCGCATTCTCCATCTTCATCGCCATTAAGATGATCAACAAAATGCGCAGAAAGCAAGAGGTCATCGAAGAAGAGGCGGCTCCTGCTGCACCCACAGAAGCAGATTTGTTGTCCGAGATTCGGGACCTTCTCAAGGAGAAATAACCGGGAACTAAAGGAGAATAGAATCGTCTAACAGTTAATACACTTAGAGTGATGGTGGCAGGGGTGGCAGGGGGACGTTTCGTTGGTGGCAGGGGGACGTTTCGTTTGGTGGCAGAGGGACGTTTCGTTTGCCACCAAACGTTTGG
>CAYLVS010000047.1:0-348 GCA_964387185.1 uncultured Oscillospiraceae bacterium
AGGCCGCAGGTTCGAATCCTGTCGCTCCGACCATAACAAAAGAGGTATCCCAACGAGGGTACCTCTTTTGTTATATGGCCGGTGAGATGGTATTTGAATTCTGTCGCTCGCTCCTTCCCCATAAACTTTTCAATCTATGTAATAGATCTTTTCCCTACATGGATTTAGGAAACTGCAACCACAGGAGCTGACCCTGATTTTGTACACACCTACATCCAAGTGAGCAAAAAATTCGGTTGTATGCAACATTTTAACTGGCACTGATGTAATTCACTGAAAAATGAGCAAAAAAGCCGTTTGTATGCAGATTGTAAGGAAATTTATGTAAGAAACCTGCATACAAGCGGA
>CAYLVS010000047.1:358-10265 GCA_964387185.1 uncultured Oscillospiraceae bacterium
CGTTAATCACCGAAATATGTGCAAAAAACATATAAACGAAAATTTTGCTCAGATATCCCTGAAAAACAAGTATTTGGACGAGAGATCTGCATACAAACGAAGAATTTGCACTGTTGGGATCAATAAACCTGAAATGATGTTCAGACTAGGCTATTTACAAGGTTCGATAAGATGATTCATATGAACAGAAAGGCACCCCATTATAATTATAGGATACCTCTCTGGATTCTGATAAAGTTTGCTTTGGAATAGCATCAAAATTGTTATGATGACTACTTGAGTTCCTCCACTTTATCCACGGTCCGCACACTCATTGCAATAGCCTGTTCCCGGTTGACCAGCGTAGAGGTGGTGTAGTTATTCTTGCTTCGGAATATCAATTTTGACAGGCTTTTCTAATACCCGCATTGGAGCTAAAGTTCTTTGCAGTATAATCTTTCCGCTTGGCGGATATACCACAGTTATGCCGGTCTTCATTTCTGAATTATCACCAATCGTAAAGCCTTCTTCCTTCAATGTATGGACATTTCCTTCTTGATCCTTATAATCAAAATTGAACATGCCAAACCCATCGTTATTTTGTACCTCTGTGGAAAAGACTAAATCTGCCTCCCCTCCCCTTATCTTCACTTCTTCTAGCTTAATGTCTGAAAGGGTGGGCGAAATAGTTTTATTGTTCAGGTCTATCGTTATAAATTCTTCATCCTTATCGAGTATCCGTGTCGCTCCAATGATCACCTGCTTCTTTTTTGGTTTGTCAAAAAAATCCGATTCGATAAACGCCTTAATCCATCTGTTTTCGTTGTCACTTATAGCGACAAGACCATTGACGCCTTTTTGCAGTATTTCTCCATCCTTCTTTATGGCTAAATCTAAGCCCTTAATCCAAGCAGTATTTTCTTCCGGAAATGTAAATGTTACTTCTGTTCCCGTGGGATATACTTTCATCTTCTCTAGAGTCAACTGTTGATCAAATAAGATATACTCTTTGCCAATATCATATATAATCGGGTCTGCAAAGTCATCGAAATCAACCTGAAACCGGAAGGCCCCCCTCTCTATTCGACTACGCTCAAAATTCTCTTCTGTATTGAGTGCAATGTCCTCGGTCTCGAGAGAACCATTCTGTATACTAATTTCCAAATTCACATCTATTACAATAGATGCCGGCAGTGTGCTTTCTGAAAAATGGTATCGCTGCAGTACAAAACTATGATTTTGCTCCCGTCCTTCCAATGATAGGTCTGACGTTACGTAACTGAATCCTTCTACTTCCTCGCCTGTTGCTCTATCAATCATTTTCTCAAGGCTGATGTGCACCCATTCTTCAGATGTCTGCTTGAAATTCTCAGGCAACTGAAAGAAAAGTACCAGGTTCTTTTCATCCGCAATTACATAGGGCAGCATTAACTGCTCTTGACCGTCAAATGCTGTGAGATTTACCTTTTGTACATAATCATTTTCAATTGCATCGCTTAGGCTTTTATCAAATTTCACATACTCTGCCAGCTTTCCTAACAGTGGTATTTGGGATATACCGTCTGCAAAAGCCGCACTGGTATTCACCATTACAACGAATATTAAAACGGCGGCTACCGCGGATAAAGAATAATGAAACGCATTTCTCTTTTTATGCCTTTTTGAAAGGCGTTTCTCTAATCTGGCTTCCATTTCAAACAAGCCTTCCGGATATTTACTAGACTGCCCAATTAACTCAGCCCATTCCTGTCTACGGTCTTCCATTATTTACGCCTCCTCTCCGTCTTTTAGCTCCACTCTTAAGATCTTCAGTGCTTTTCTTGCACGGGTGGATACCGTACCTTCCGGTAATTCTAAAATTTCCGCTGTTTCCGCTATGGTATAACCGCCAAAATAGCGAAGAACAATCACTTTTCTTAATTCGTCAGGCAAATCCTGTACTGCATGTTTTACGGGTAATGACAGTTCCGTAGATGTGTAGGATTGCTCCGGGAGCTCATCCATGATCACCTCGCGTTTAGTTTTGCGTAATATCCGATAGCATTCGTTGATGAGAATTCTAGTCAGCCATGTTTTTAAGAAGCGGCTCTCCCTTAATTTCTTTCTGTGCAAATATCCTAAATAAACAGCCTCATCCACTGCATCAAGCGCCTTTGCTTCATTGTAAAGGTAGCCATATGCGATGCGGTACATGGCTGCCTTATATTCTGTCACAAATGCTACATATGCTTTTTCTTCTACTGTCCCTTTTCTCATGAGAATTTCCCTTTCTATAGATTAGAGTAATCTCGTCGCGATTTTCATTTCACTAAAATAACTTTTTCTGTAGATTGTAGGAGACCGCAGGTACACTAGGACAAAACTAACGATTGAATTATATTCTTGTCCTATATAACCTGAAAAGCCACTCTAAAACCGGCAAAAAACTAGAGCTTTAGGACACGTATTTGAAATTGGGAGAGATGCTGTCCTATATTGGAGTGAATTTTAGGACACCATAGCCCTAAGTTATATGATTGTGTCTTATATTTGCCTAGAAATGATTGGTTTTGATGCCAGTAGCGACACAATATAGGCCAATATAGGACACATTACTTTGGAGGGAGTCCTTGTGTCCACTCTTTGCAAATGCGATTTGGAACCTTGTACCATCTGTGCAGGTCCTGTACGCAACTGCTCCCAAGTGTGCAAAAAATGCGGTTGTATGCAGATTGTAAGGTAATTTATGTAAGTCACCTACATACAAACGGAAATTTTGCTCAGATTCGCTTCAATAACAGATATTTGGCCGGGAGATCTGCATTCGAACGAAGAATTTGCACAGTTAAGGCCAGTAAACTTAAAATGGAAGACCAGGAAACTTGGAAAGGTGTTCAGATTAGATTCGATTCGAAATCGTATCAGAAACAACAAACGAATTGATGATGTGGTATATAATCTACCACATTGTTCAAGGAGGGATGGAAATCAGCCACCATCATTGAAATGAAGTCTACTGTCCAGCGCTGCCATCATCGTAACCCGCTTTGTCTCCAACTCTGCAAGGCTCTGCCCACTGTTGATGAAAGTTCCTCTAAATGTCGGATCTCCATCTTTGTAGTCGGTGAGAACTTCATCGCAACCGAGATGGTCTTTGTAGAGCTTTAAGGGGCCTGCACTCCCCATGATATGCTCCCCTGGGGATTGTAGCTGGCTATCCGAAAGATAATAATGTTCATAAGAAGCGAAACGTTCAATGGCAGGTTGAAGGCGCACCAAGCCGGTCACCTCTTCCCACCTTCCTTCAAACAAATCCACCAGTTCCTTGAGCAGGTTAATCCCTGTGCTGTGCAATACAGCTGTGGGCGTCTGACTTGGTATTCTGGCATCGATTTCGAGAATCTTGAAGATTCCCTCATCATCGATAACTTCCAGGTCCATAATCCCATAAAGCTGCAGGGTTTCCGCAATCTGAAACGCCATATCTTCAAAGGCCTTTTTCTGCACTTCCGTAACGGGACAGGGACAGGTAACCCGGTTGCAGTCGTAGACTTCGTCCATGTGTATTTCGGTTATTTGATAAGTTCTGTAGGCCCCCGGCTTTCCTATAATCTCAAGAGAATAGGATGGTCCCGTAAGTTGCTCTTGGGCGATCCACTCTTCTCCCGGCTGCAATTGCGCAAAAAAGAGCTCCACTTCCTCTTTTGTTGTGAAGCTTTGCACTCCTGTACTGCCACTGGACACAGAAGGCTTCACTATGTAAGGAGCTTTGCAATGGGGATAATAGGAGGGAGCCGGAATATTGTAATCGCGGAATAGCTTATCAGAGCTTTGCTTTGAAGAGGTTATGGAGTAAGCGGAGAAATCAAAAGCAACTTTAACAGGATATTGCTTGCTAATTTGCTCCAGAAAAACCAGGGTATCGTAGTTTTCCATGGCAGGCAAAATCAAGTCTGCCCCGAGTAGAGTTTGCAGGTGCTCAGAATCTAAATAGCATACGTCACTGCAAATGAATTCATCGCACAGTGCAGAGGCAGGAGCGGCGGGATCCCGATCAATCAATATGGAATAGTACCCGGCTTTATGAGCCAGATAGACTGCCTCCATACCCTGCAGCTTTCCCCCTATGATAGCGATTTTATATTTCTTTTCCATCGGTTTATTTCTCTATTGCAGCTCTGTATTGGTCCAGAGTGCCCGGCATTAAGCCCATTTCCATGAGGATTGCTGTTACTCCTTCCACGGTGCGGCTGCCGTCATCGATATCCATAGAGTTCTGCGCCACACCGGCAAGCCCCGTCAAAGGCGGGATGATTGAGGTAACTACGTTTGCTCCCGCATCCAGCCTGCTCTTAAGGCCTTTTATACCGTCTACATCCAGCGATGCGGGTATCATGACGTCTGGGTTCATCAACCTTAGGATTGCGATGATCTTGAGCTCCAGACTGCGGTCGGGCGTTCCGTCATGCTCCATAGGTATGCCCTTTTGAGGAACGAAACTCATGACCCTTAGCTGTTTTGCACCTATATGGTTCATAAATAAAATGGAGTCTGCGATATCCGATTGGCTTTCGCCGATCCCTGTCATTATTCCTTCTTCAATGCACATGCCCTTGGATTTGGCATAAAGCTTTGCATCCATGCGCTCATCGTAGTCCTGACCGATGCGAAGCCGCTCGAATAGCTCTCTATTATGGGTTTCCTGATAGAGCGCATACCACTCCACTCCTAAATCGGCAAACTTGTCAATGTAACTGTGATCTACCACTCCCGGCGAAATCATCACCGGAAGGCCTGTGATTACCTTGATCTCTTCTATCATCTCAAAGATGGGGCGAAATTCCTCTTTGTGATAGGCCATATCCTCGCCCATGGTCAGATCCAGCATAATGACGCCCGATTTCCAAAGCGAAGTAGCGATGTCTAAGATCTCTGACCGCTTCTTCCTGTAGCGTTCGATGGTGTTGTCCCTGCGGTAATAACAGAAGTTGCAGTTGTTTCTGCACCAGGTGGAAAAATAAACGAAACCATAGAGAAAAACACGGTTTCCATACTTTTCCTCTCTGGTCTGCCTCGCTGCTTCATACAGAGCTTCTGTCTCCACACCTTGCCGCGCAGAAAGGAGTGTAAGTACATCCTCTTTATTCAATGTGTTTCCGGCGCGGACCTTGTTTATTGTCTCGTTTATCACCGTTATATCCTTTCAAATCGCAATAATAATGTTCTTCCCCGGGGTCTGCTCCAGGGTATCAGATTCTAAAATTGGCGGGGAACCCGGGAGTTTCACCCGGCTACATAGATTTAGAGTCTATGCGATCCATCCGATCCGTCCCCCATGTATTACCTCGCCATCTAAAAGCGGGAAATAATCTATTCCCACTTTTAGATGCCAAGGTAATAGTTACTTACAAAGCTCTCCCATCATGACGGCAGTTCCTAATTGTAACCGGTCATAAATCACTCTGTGTCGATATTTACGGTACAAGGCATTATCTAAGGACAAAGGAATTCCCGGAGCTGCCATCCAAAAATCCGGATGAAGCATTTCTTCCCAAATCCAATCTCCTTTATTTGTAGCATCCAGGAGTAAAGGATAGTCTTTCATTTTCTCAATATCTGATAAAACCATGCCGGGGTCCAAGCCCGCCGTCCTGTCTGTACTGATGTCGTACACTACGGGAAGAGCACCCTTCTCTCTCAAAAAGGATACCATTTCCTCCCCCACAATACCATACCCTAATATTAAGGCAGGTCGTCCCGATAGAGAGCCGGCAACTTGCTCCAGAGCAGTAACGTATCCTCGTGCAGTGGCTTTATTGTTGTCGCTGACCTGCCCTGTTAACCGGTTGATACCGATAAACCGATCATCGTCTGCAAGGAAAAGGCAATGCGCCTCATCTTTAAAAGCCTCGTAGATTCCATTCACATCGGAGGCCTCAGTGACCACTGTGTGAAATCCCAGATGATGCAGAATGGCGGCTACGGATCCGGAAAACGTCCCGATAATCCCCTCACCTGCTCTGATGGGAATGGCGGCGACTTTATATGACTTGGCTGCTTCTCTAATCCTGTCCGGATGGATATCGTTTGCTTTTGCGGCCAACTCCAAAAGTGTCATGCCGGTTTTTTTAGCAAGTTTTCGGTCATATTTGCATATATCCCTTTCGATATCTCGGATCCAGTCTTCCTTCAATCTTGTCATATTACTATACCGGACCTATAGAGGTCTCTCTTTCTCACCTTCTGAAAAAAGTTCTTTACCATAATGTGTGGAAAAGAAGGTTGTTGAATACTTCTCTAATTTCCAATCCGGAACCCTGCAGTCCGGGCAGGGAACATAAGCCCATTTGTTCCTCAGCCACCTGGCTGCTCTTGAATGTCTAGAATTAAATACCCGAAATTGCTTTCCACAGTGGGTGGTTATCTCTATATAATCTCCCCGCAGTTCAATGGCTCTAACCCCGTGAAGGCTACCTTTCCGGGATGGCCAAAGCTTAATCTTTTCAACCAGCGGATAAAGTTCCGTGTATTTTCGATAGTATCGTTTCTTTATTTCACTCATTGCATATGCCTGGTTTCTCTTATTTTTTCCGCATCTTCTCTATGGCTTCCTTGGCCGCTTTTACGGCTTCTATGGCGTCCTCACTGTAGACATCGGCTCCGATTCGCTTCGTCCACCTGGGTGTGCATGGTGCACCGCCTACCATAGTGGTATATTTATCCCTGATTCCAAGATCTCTTAGTATGGTTTCTAATTTTCTCTGTTCTGTCAACGTCGTGGTGAGAAGTGCACTGGTTGCAATAATATCAACACCGTATTTCTCTGCAGTTTCAATTATTTGGTTTACCGGCACCTCTCTGCCCAAGTCAATCACTTCAAACCCGGATGCACGCAGAGTGGATGCCACGATATTCTTTCCGATATCGTGTGTATCTCCTTCTACTGTGGCAATTAGTATCTTTCCTTCGTTATCCGGCTGCTCTTCCTGCACGGACATAACACGCTCAGTGACATTTTTCATGACTTCGGAGGAGTAAAGAAGCTCCGGTAATGAGATGTTTCCTTTCTCAAAGGAATTCCCCACTTCGGTATTTCCCGCGCCAAATCCGGAACGCAGCAGCTCTGACAAATCCATTTCCCGGGCAATGGCTTCATCGATTACTTCCATTGCCTTATCTTCATCTGCTTGTAAAATAGAAACTTTAGCCGCTAACATCAGCCGTTCCTTAAAATCCAAAGCCATTCCCCTTCCTATATATTAAGACGACTCCCATCAAGAAACGCCAAGCTCCTGCCCACGCGCTTGATTCCGGAGTAGCCCCCTGCTATCATGGCAATCCGCTCCATGCCAAAGCCGATACCGACCCAATTGGTGTCGAAAATGCCCCAACTGCTGTCCAAGGGATGCGGGCCGTAAGCTCCGGAACCCAGTTCAATTTCGTCCGCTACCACATCTAATGTCTCTCCGTAGACTTCGGACCCTGTAATCTCCAGATCATAACTCTCGATTCCTACTGCTGACATGGCTCCTGCAGCCAATTCCCGCAGGCGGGTCATCTGTCCGTCTTCATAGCTCTCCGCAAACTCCACCAAGTTCAGCATTGTAAACTCGTTCAAGTGCTGGGCACCCTGGCTCTCCTTCCGAAAACAAGGTCCTATTTCAAAAATGCGCACAGGTTTCCTAGTGATGCGGTGAATGGACTTCATCATCTCATACAAATTGGGGGCAAGCATTGGCCTCAAACACTTTTTATTGTCCACCCAAAAAACCTGTTGTCTGAGAGGGTGTTCTGAAGTAATACTCATTTTGTCGAGCATGGTCTCGGGAATAATAATCGGTGTGTTGACCCGAGTAAAACCCATTTCCTCGGTCAGCCATTCCGCAATACGCTTTTCCACACCGGAAAGCAGCGGAAGATGACGACTCTGTAACAGATCCTCCAGATTTTCCCTGTTCTTTCGGATGAGTCGGGTTTCCTCCTCTTTGAAGAAGGCATTGCGCTCCGAAACATCCAAAAAGGTCTTTTCCAGCGTTGATTCTTCTGCGTTAAGCTCAGAGAGCCTCTGTCTTTGCGTCACTGTAAAGCTATCATTCATACTATACCTCAAAAATACATTGCTTGTAAATATACGGTCTGAAAATCAGGATGTTCTGCCAATTCGATGTGATTGACTTCTCTTGCCAGCCGATCGGCTGTTTTTAGGGTTTTCTTGGAGAGCAGTGCCATGCAGGCACCGGCTCCTGCGGCATTTCCGATAGAAATAACCCTATCCGAGTCTACATCCGGCAGCAGACCGATTGCCAAAGCACTCTCAACCCTTATATAATTCCCAAAGGCTCCTGCTAAGAACACCCTGTCTAAGTCTTCGTCTTTTAACTGTAGTTCCTGCATCATGATCCGAATGCCGGCAAGGATGGCACCTTTCGCTAATTGTACCTCACGAATATCCTTCTGCGTGATCAATATCTTGCTTCCATCTTCGTTCAAATGGAGAATAAAACTATTCCCGAATTCTCCGGTTTCCAATCGTGCAGACAAGGAATCCGGCAATCCGGCTGCTTGTGCCTCCGTTTGTTTCAACAGCTTCCCTTTTTTAGTAACCAGGCCGGACTTCAGCAGTTCCGCAACGCAGTCAATCAACCCAGAACCGCAGATTCCCACCGGTATTGCATCTCCGATAACAACAATATCTACCTCTCCGTCATGGATTTTTACACCCTCAATTGCGCCGGTAGCCGCACGCATCCCCTGCTGTATAGATGCGCCTTCAAAGGCCGGACCCGCAGCAGTAGAACAAGTAAGCACATTGCCCGAGCTTGCCAGTAGGATTTCACCGTTGGTGCCGATATCGATGGCCAGATTGGCCCCCTTCATCTCCTCCAGGCCGGAGGAAAGAAGCACTGCAATGATATCCGATCCCACATGTCCCGCTATATTGGGCAGCACATTTACAGTTGCTTGCTCGTAGATCTTTAAGCCCAACTCCTTCGCTTTCACGGATACAGGTCCTGTAAACCCCGGTGAAAAAGGGGCTAATGCGAGACTCTTCGGGTCAATTGCTAGGAGTAAATGGCTCATGGTAGTATTTCCCACAGCTACAACCTCTCGAATAGTCTGTGGATCCGCTTCATAGCTTTCACTGAACTCCTGTATGATAGTATTGAGGCAGCCGATTATCTTTTCCTGCATTCTCTGAAGGTTACCCTCTGCCATTCCGCTGTACATGATTCTTGATATCACATCTGCACCGTAATCACTCTGTGGGTTGGTACGTGCCACAGCACCGATGGGCTCCGCTTTTCGCAGGTCCCAGAGCATGCCTACCACAGTGGTGGTACCGATATCAAAAGCCAGGCCGTAATGCGCTTCCGGGTCACCGTTTTGCCTGGGTTTCAGGTCCGGAACAAAGTCCTCAGGCAGACGCGCCATATCCTTTTTTCTGCCCATATTTCCAACTGCGGACATTACCTCGATGGTCAAGTCATCTTGTACTGTTACCCTGCAGGCAAGGCGAACACCTGAGGTCAACTCCTCCTTGCTCAATAGATCAAGCTCTGTAGCATCAGGCAATCCGACGTTTCCCGATAGAATCTTTATTTTACATTTGCCGCAGGTGCCCTGACCTGCGCAGTCGTTATTTATGGTTACCGAAGCCCTGTCGGCTATTGCAGTAAGGGTCTCCCCCACTTCTGCATGTTGTTTCTTACCCATAGGTTGAAACGCTATGATCATTTTCTGTCCTTTCTCTGCTGTTAGTACTCTGTAACACCTAAAAAGTTTACATATGCTTGCCTATTTTTCCAATTGCGGCGTTGTCTTCGCTCGCCAATGACATAAATTGCTTTTCATAGCATCTTCCTTTTGAAACTGATTAAAGTAAATATGACAACAGCTTAGATAGTGTGGACACGAGATGTTGTTTGTGAGATAATGGTCATACCAACAA
>CAYLVS010000048.1:0-10130 GCA_964387185.1 uncultured Oscillospiraceae bacterium
AGTTGTACAGGTAACAGCAAGATAAGAACTTTCCTGTACAACTTATTGCTTCCCAAGCCTTCAAAAGACTTCATGATTCTGTTATTCGGTCTCTTTTTCCTGCATTACCCGCCAATTCTCACTGCCATGGTAGATATGATAGAAAAATGGCTTCGTATAGCCTGTCAGATCCGTGGATGCTGCAAATCCGTAGGTTTTATACAACAGGCAATAATAAGGAATTTCGTTGGAATAAAGTTGGTGCAGGGTTTCAAAGGTCTTTCTTTTCTCTTCCCCCGGGATGCCCTGCTGCAGCTTATCCAGCAGTATGTCCATCTGCGGATTGGCGTAATTTATGGGGTTGTCGCTCTCACTGTGAAGAACCGGTCTCAGATCGTAGTTCTCATGGAATCGAAATCCCCCCAGATAGAGGTCAAACTCTCCCTTTGCAAGAGCGGTATTGTAATCATCCCTTTCCAGTGGGATTAGCGTAATAGAAACCCCTGCCTTCTCCAACCCGGACTTGATCACTTGAGCTGCCAGGTTGCGGGCATGGTTGTCCGCATTAAAAAGTAAATTGAGAGATAAGCCCTCATATTCAGCACTTTTCAAAAGTTCCCTCGCTTTTGCGGTATCGTATTCATAGAGAGCACCCTCGCTCTCCACTCCCCTATAGCCGGGATAATAGATCGTATTATTCAGTATTCCGCTGTTATAGTAACAGGTTTCCAGTATCATTTGATTGTCTATTGCATGAGCAATGGCTTGTCGCACAACGGGATTTTGCAGCGCCCCGTGGCTGAAGTTAAAGCCGAGAACCTCTACCTCGCTGGATAAAAAGGGTACCATTGTAACCACCTTATCCTCCACCAGCGTATTTCGATTGCTCTCTTTCAGGTAGGTAATATTCATTTCTCCTATATCAAAGAGATTCACCGCCTCTTCCTTTTTGGGCATGAACTTAAATAGCAGAGTATTTTCCGGAACGGCTCCCCTGTAATTGGGATTGCCCGACAGAGTAATCTGTTTACCGGTCTCCAGACTGCTGATCAGATCTGCAGGTCTGTTGTACTTGTGGGAAGGAAGAATAGGAAACATGATATTCTCAAGAGCAGCTTGATTGCCATCCGTAAATTGAATCTGTATGTCCAGAGTATCAAGTACTTTGGCAGACTTAATTAAATTTAACGAAGGTCCGTAAGTTCCTATTTTAGCAGCAGGAACGGTCTTGTAGGCATCGATGGTGAACTTCACGTCCTCTGCTGTAACCGCTTCCCCATCCTGCCATTTCACGCCCTCACGCAAGCGTATCTGAAGAACCGTTCCGCCTTGGTCATATTCATAGCTTTCGGCCAGAGCACCTTCTGCCACTAAACCGGCATTGAAGGTAAACAGCCCGTCGTAAATCAATTTGTTCAAATGATAAGCATCCTCATCCAGGGACAGCAAGGGATTCAGGGTGCGAGCCTTTTCCATGGGTATTGAAACAACAGCCGACGTTATGCGCTCCGGCACATTTTCTGTTTCTTCACCGGGTAATCCGGTGTCATCGGCGCACCCGGCAAAAAGCAGCAATAGGATTAAGAGTATCAAGGTTAAAAACTGTCTTCGCATAATAGACCTTCATTCTCCCACAGTTCACGCAGTCTTTCATCGATTTGCTCAAATAAAATCCTCTTATCACAGCAATTGTCTAATATCACATGAGATTTTTGAATCTTTTCATCACGGTCTGACTGGAATTGAATTCTCTTCCGCACCTCTTCCATGCTGCTGCCATCTCGATTCATGACCCTTTGGATTCTCAGATCTTCGGCTGCATCCACCATCCAGACCTGATCCATATAAAAATCCATCCCTGTTTCAAAGAGCAGGGGGACATCGATGAATACCACCGGTTCGTCTGTCATTGCCTTGGCCCGGTTCAGCAGGATATCAATGACCCTCCCGTGCATGATCTGGTCCATGAGCTGCTTTTTATGGGCATCCGCGAAAACAATCTTTGCAAGTGCACCCCGATTTAGACTGCCATCCGGGTTAAGGATCTCCTCCCCAAAGGTATGGGAAAGCTCCGAGAGGGTTGGCCTTCCCGGTTCTACGATTTCTCTTGCAACCATATCTGCATCCAACACCGGATATCCCTTTTGTTTCAGATAATCGGAAACAGTAGATTTACCCGCACCGATACCCCCGGTCAGCCCAATAAGTTTCATATCTCTCCTGTGAAAATAGTACTATTTAAGTTCGTACCAGTTCTCTCCTATATTCAGATCTACACACAAAGGCACCCTCAACTCCAAGGCGTTCTCCATGTTTTCTTTTAATATGACTTTTACGCGATCCAACTCCTCCCGATGAGCCTGTATGATCAATTCGTCATGAACCTGCAAAATCAGCCTGGACCTGAGTCCTTCAGCCAATAGCTGCTTGTGACAGCGAACCATTGCAATCTTTATAATGTCGGCTGCCGACCCCTGGATTGGGCTGTTCATTGCGAGCCGTTCTCCCGCCTGTCTCTGCATATAATTGCTTGCATTAATTTCGGGAATCGGTCGCTTTCGGTTCATAATGGTCGTGACATAACCATTCTTTTTGCATTCCTCTACCTGACGGTCCATGAAAGTCTTCACATCGGCATATTTTTTGAAATACTCCTCAATATAGCTCTCGGCCATTTTTCTGGAAATATTCAGCTCGGTAGACAAGCCGAAGCCGCTCATACCGTAGATGACACCAAAATTCACAGCTTTGGCATTGCTCCTCTGGAGAGAGGTGACCTCCGCTTCGGGAACTCCAAACACCTTAGCTGCTGTGGTTCTGTGAATATCCGCCCCCTCTCGGAAGGCTTCAATCAGCGTAGGATCCTCTGACAAATGCGCCAGCACACGCAGCTCAATCTGAGAATAGTCTGCGCCCATAAGAATGTATTCATCACTTTCGGGAATAAAAGCTTTTCGCAGACGCCTACCCACTTCTTGTTTGATAGGAATGTTCTGCAGATTCGGCTCCGTACAGCTGATACGCCCTGTGGCCGCTACCGTCTGTTGAAAATGCGCATGAATCTTTCCATCCTCGTGGAGCATGGGTAACAACCCCTCAACATAGGTGCTGTTCAATTTGGTAAGGGTTCTGTATTCCAAAATCTGATCAACGATTTCGTGCTCGTTTCTCAGCCGTTCCAAGATTTCCGCGTTGGTAGAATACCCCGTCTTGTTCTTCTTGCCTGACGGAAGCCCCAGTTTCTCAAAAAGAATCTCACCCAGCTGCTTAGGCGAATTGATGTTGAAATCCTCGCCGGCCATGGAGAATATTCTCGCAGAGATCTCGGCGATCTGTTGGGTAAGCGTATGCCCTGCCCGAATCAGCTCATTCCGGTCCATTGCGAACCCCTGGACCTCCATATGGGCTAACGGACTAATCAAGGGAAGCTCAATCTCCTCAAAAACAGGGAGCAGGCCTTCCATTTTCAATCTTTCCATCTGAGCAGACCTGAGCGCAAACAAGGTGGCACACCATCTTGCTCCATAGCCGGGGTAATCGACCTGCTGTTCTTCCAGAAAGCCCAATTGTTCTTCCTGAACAGCAGGGGCCTCAGGTCCTGCCAGCTCCTGATGAAAATATTCCAGTGTCAACGCATTCAAATCGTAGCTGCTCCTGCCGGGCTGGAGCAGATATTGGGCAATCGCCGTATCAAAGGCGGTCTCAGGATCCCAGCTTTCTAAATCGTTGCTAAAAAGGGCGTAATAGTCCTCTTGGATATAATGACCCATATAGCGTAGTTTCGTTGCGGAAATCAATGATTTCAGGTCATTAGGCAGGTCTTGAACGGACAAGTCAATGTAATAACATTGTGATTCTGTCGATAGAGTGGCTCCTGTCAGAACCGGTGTCCCTTTATGATTGCTATCGCTGAATATCTTCAGTGCTACAAGGTCTCCGTCCTTCAGAGCTTTCTTCAAAGCGATAAATCCCTGTGAATTATTTATGATCGTTACAGGCGGTGCATTTATTTCGACAGAACCTTGGCTTGCCATGTATTGGTCACTACCTTCGGGTATTTGCAGTTTTTTGAGAAAACTGTTGAATTCCAGTTTTTTATAAAGCTCAATAAGCTTGGCGTATTCCGGCTCTTCCTCTACATAGTCTTCCAACTGTACATCGATGGGAACTTGTGTGTTGATCTCTGCAAGGCGTCGGCTCATAATGGCCAGCTGTGCATTGTCTTCTACCTTTTCTCTAAGCTTTGCGTTGGTGATTTTATCCGTATTGCTGAGCAGATTGGCCACACTGCCGTATTCCAGCACCAGCTTATGAGCTGTCTTTTCGCCCACCCCCGGCAGGCCCGGAATGTTGTCGGAAGGGTCCCCCATCAATCCTTTGAAATCAATGAACTGCTCCGGTGAAAACCCGTACTTTTCTATCATTGCGTCATAATCATATACTTCGAATTCCGAAATACCCTTCTTTGTAAAGATTACCTTTGTGACATGAGTCGCCAGCTGTAGAGCATCTTTATCCCCGGTGATGATGAGAGGTTCATAATTTTCCTCCTCAGCTTTCCTTGCTACCGTCCCTATGATGTCATCAGCCTCAAAACCGTCGATCTCTAGGGTCCGAATGTTCATGGCATCCAGAACCTCTTTCAGAAGAGGCAGCTGCATAGCGAGCTCCGGAGGCATTTTCTTTCTCCCTGCTTTGTAATCCTCATATTCTAGATGGCGGAAGGTCGGCGCTTTCCTGTCGAAGGCCACCACCATATAACCGGGCTCGTAGTCCTTGCGTATTTTCTGCACTATATTAAGAAAACCGTACACCGCTTGCGTGTACAGTCCTTCATTCGTAATCATAGGCCTTTGGATAGCATAATAAGCTCGATTGATCAGACTGTTACCATCAATCACTACCAGCTTGCGGTTCGTCTTCATCTGTGCTGTTTTCTGGATCATGTATTTCTCCTTGCTCTCCCCTGAGAATCAAAGACTCATCAACGATTTGCCCCTCGGGATCCGTCACTATGTGGACTTCAAACAAATAACCACCTGTTTCGCTGTCCCTCTCACAGCCCGTAACTGTAAATTCATAGCCGATCAGGTATTCATCTACGAGTCTCCGATACGCCCAATACTCCTCTGTTGCCTCAACATATTTGCTACCTTCCCTGCACAGGATCAGGTTATCGGTTCCGGTGCCCTGGATTCCATAATAAATCTCTGCTTCTACCGAATCCTGCCCATTTCCGTCGGATACCCGGTCTTCCTGAGGTTCTGCTTGATTCGTTACGAGAGGTTGCCCAGTCCATTGATTAGAATTTTCTTTCTCTGCGATATTTTCAGAACCGTTGCCGGAGTCACTTGCGAGGCGCTTCTCTGCCTCGGCATCAGACATATCCGCAGAAAGGCTTATTGGTGCATCCGCCGACTCTTCAGAAAGATTCCGTCCGGCGCCGGGCCCTATGCCATCATTATACATGGACACGGATGCAAAAACAACTACAAAACATGCGGCTGCCGTTGCCATTGCTTTTAGATGCCACTTGCGTTTTTTATTTGTACCGATGGTGAGCTTTTCTTCTCTAATCCTCCCGCCTTCCGCTTTCAGCGCTTCGTTGAAACGTTGCTCAAATCTGTCGGGAATTTCGACCTCCGGGATATTGTGAAGGATCGCCAGAAGTTTCTCCATGTCTCTACTCATGGTTTCATTTTCCGCATCAACAGTTTCATTATCCAGGTCTATATGCTTTTCCATTGGCGCCTCCTTCCCCTTTCTATTCTGATTAGACGCAGTATTTGTCGTATTGTTCCAAGATGCTTTGCTTAAGTTTCTGTCTGGCCCGATTGATTCTGGACTTCACCGTTCCCATGGAGCAATCCAGAATCTGACCGATCTCCTCATAGGAAAAACCCTGAATATCCCGAAGGATAATAATTTCTTTCTGTTCCTTGGGAATCTCGTTCAGGCAGTTCATTACACAAGAAGTTGTAAGCTTTGAATCCAAAATCTCGGGAGGAGTGGGTGCGGTATCCGGTATTTCAATCATCGACTCCCCATCTTCATCCGTGCGATAGAAGCTTATGTTTGTTCTCTGGTTCTTATTTTTCCTCAAATAATCGTTACAGGTATTCACCACGATCCGGTAGACCCAAGTATCGAACTTGCTGTCCCCTTTGAACTTGTCCAGATGACGAAACACTTTGATTAGACTTTCCTGCAGGACATCCATAGCATCCTCCTCGTCCCGCAGGTAGCGAAGGGCTGTGTTATAGGCCTTGGTTTTACAGTTTTGAATCAGCAATTCAAAGCTTGCCTCGTCTCCCGACTTGGCCTTCTCTATTAGAACTGCTTCGTTGTAAACATCAGCCATACGGATTACCCTTTTCAACAGAAAAAAATGTGTTATACTAAGTAGCAATTAAATCAAAAATATGTAGTATTTATGATTCAATCTGCCATCTGCGCTATCGGCTTTCAGGCTGCCAAAAAACTCGCAGGGCATTTCATGTATAATATCTGCAACACATGAAATTCGCACACGCAGATATTATATCACAGTTAAAAAACGGAGGCAATTATGTATCTGACCCCCCTGGTCGACTATCACACGCATACAACTTTTTCAACGGATGGATACTCCACCATGAGGGAAATGGTATCAGCCGCTGCAGATGCGGGAATCACCCAGATCGCTGTGACTGACCACTACGACCCGGATTATCGGTTAGATGGCTGGGGCGAAGAATTCTCACAGACTGAATACCAAAATGAATTAAATGTCATCCAAGAAGAATTTAAGGATAGTATCGCGCTGATTAAAGGCCTGGAGATCGGCATCCAACATGGCGATACTCTAAAAAAGTGCAGGAAAGCCGTAACATCTTTCGACTATGATTTCATTATAGGGTCTTTTCACTGCGCAGAAGGTTTTGAGCTCTCCTGTGGCAATTTTTTTAAAGGCCGCTCAATAGAAGAGGCCACCTTGGCTTTCTACAAATATGTTCATGATTGTCTGTATGTCTATAAAGACTACGATGTGTTGGGGCATATAAACGTCATCGACCGTTACGGCCCCTACGTTCCCTCCTATAAAGATCTAATGGACATGGTCTCGGAAATCCTCAAACTGATCATCGAAGACGGAAAAGGCATTGAGATCAACACCTCCTCCTTCCGCTACGGTATGGGGGATTACACCACGCCCTCCCATGACATTCTACTCCGTTACCATGAACTGGGAGGAGAGATTGTCACTGTGGGATCGGATGCGCATTCTGCCCGTGATGTGGGTGACGGCATCAAGTGGGCTTATGCCAAAATGAAGAGCGTTGGCTTCCGGTATGTGACTACTTTCAGCCAACGCAAACCCTCTTTCCTGAAATTATAAACTCCAGCGGATTACATTATATTCAGTGTAAAAGCGAAAAGGCAATAAAAAATCCCGAATGTGTCGTCAGGTTTCAAATTCACAACCTATCCTTTGATAGGTGGGTTTTCTATTCCTGCTTCTGTCTTCCACTCAAAGGAGGCCTGACATATGCGGCGGAAACGCGAAGTCCCGTGAACTAACTGTAGGTTAAATTACAAAACCTTAACGAACACCTCAGGATCTTTAATTATTAGTATGATTGGTTTCCTTGTCCTTATGCTGACAATGTTTTCATAAATAATTCATTCCTATCGGTTGATTTAATTATAGCATTCGAACACGGCCGAATCAAGTTCATAACGAAAAAGGATCTTAGAAAATTCTTCATATACGCTATTCTTCGTCAAGAGGGATCGCACTATTGTGGGATACTTTTTGAACATCATCATTTTCTTCCAGCATATCGATCATTTTTCTCAGGTTTTTCATATCTGACTCTTGGGGCGTCGCTTCCATAGAAGGAACGAATTCTACATCCGCATCCACAAAATCATATCCCGACTGCTTCAAAGCATCCGATACCGCGTCAAAGTCTTCCGGCAAAGTCTGCACTTCAAAGCTATCATCGTGAATGAGAACGTCTTCCGCTCCTGCATCCAGTGCGGCTTCCATCAGGGAGTTTTCATCGATGGCATCGATTTTCTCAATCAAAAGGACCCCTTTTCTTTCGAACATGTAGGATACACATCCCGGCACACCGAGATTTCCGCCATGTTTGTCAAATGCATGCTTTATCGAGGAAGCAGTCCGATTCTTATTATCCGTCAGCACATCCACGATTACTGCGACTCCCCCCGGGCCATAGCCTTCAAACATTCCTTGCTCATAAGCATCTCCGCCCAATTCCCCTGTACCCTTTTGAATGGCCCGGTTGATGTTGTCGTTAGGCATGTTAATACCCTTCGCCTTGTCAATGGCGTGTTTTAATGCAATGTTATACTCAGGATCTCCTCCGGACTTCGCTGCAACAGAAATCGCTCTTGCATACTTGGTAAATATCTGTCCCCGCTTTGCATCCTGGGCAGCCTTCCTGCCCGCTATCGTTCCGTGTCTTCCCATTGTCTTTCCTCCTGCTCTATACGCAAATCAACGCCTTGTATTCGTCTAAACGACGAAAACTGCAAGGCCTCCTCTTACTACATCATTAGGTTACCAAAAAAAAGCATATATTACAAGGTTGGCGGGGGTTCATTCAGTTCCATGTGTTTGAAGGCAGTTGCCATCATCAACTTAATCCGGTTTAATTGGTTTACATCGCTGGCACCGGGATCGTAGTCAATAGCGGCAATGTTCGCTTTCGGATTGTAATTGCGAAGTGGCTTAATCATACCTTTTCCCGTGACATGGTTGGGCAGGCATGCAAAGGGCTGAAGGCAGACGATGTTGGTCACACCGCTATCGAGGAGCTCTACCATCTCTCCTGTGAGCAGCCATCCCTCTCCGCATTGATTGCCGAGGGAAGTTACCTTTTTGGCTTTCGCTGCAGTATCCCGAATGTGTGCCGGGCCATGAAAGCGCTTGCTTCTATTCAGTGCTTTTCGAGCATCCGAACGAAACCGTTCAATAATGAGAATGGATAACTCATTTTTCAGCATCGTCGAGAAATTTCCTGACAATTCCAGGAGGTTATACTTTTTGCTGAGCATGCCATATAGAAAGAAGTCCATCAGTTCAAGAACAACCGCTTCTCCGCCTTCATTTTCGATGACGCCGACTATGTCGTTATTTGCCATAGGGTGGTACTTTACGAGGATTTCCCCTACGATTCCCACTTTGGGTTTTCGAATATCCCTGAGTGGCAGTTCATCGAAATCCTGTATCATCTGTCTGATGTTTTTTCGCAAGGTTCTCAGACTTCCATCCTTGACGTTCTCAAGAGCAATAGCAGCCCATTTTTCTGCAAGGGCATTGGCTGAACCCGGCTCTGCTTCGTAAGGCCTCGTGGCGTAGAGCACACGCATCATTACGTCACCATAGAGCAGGGATAGGCCTCCCCTCTTGATCAAGCCCGGTGTAATGGGAAATCCCGGATTGGTTTCTAAACCGGTCCAACTGAAAGAAATGACGGGCACCTGCTCCATCTTGAGGTCTACCAGTGCTTTTCTCAGGAGAGGTATATAGTTGCTGGCGCGGCACTGTCCTCCCGTCTGGGAAAGAACCACTGCCGTGCGATTCAAGTCGTGCTTGCCGGATTTTAGTTCATCTATGATCTGTCCCAGCGTTACAATAGTGGGATAACATACGTCGTTGTTGATGTAGCGAAGCCCCTGCTCTACCGCATTTTTACTAACGGAAGGCATGAGCACCGCCTTATACCCTTCTTCACGCATAGCTGTCTCAATAAACTGGAAGTGAATCGGGGACATCTGAGGTACCAACAAAGTGTACTCCGACTTCATGTCCTTTGTGAAGTATACTCTTTCGAATGGTTTCGAAAAGGGTACCGGTTTAATATCATTTTTGGCCCGTTCGTTCATAGCCGCCCAAAGGGAACGTATGCGAATCCTTGCTGCACCCAGATTAGAACCCTCGTCTATCTTCAGTACCGTATACAACTTATTGCGATTGCGAAGCAGTTCTTCAACCTGTTCCGTCGTCACCGCATCCAGACCACAGCCGAAAGAATTGAGCTGAACGAGTTCTAAATCCTCACGATCCCCTGCCACCTCTGCCGACTTATATAATCTAGAATGATACATCCATTGATCCAGAACCCGAACCGGTCTCTGGA
>CAYLVS010000049.1:0-9891 GCA_964387185.1 uncultured Oscillospiraceae bacterium
TACTTACATCTTTTTCGATGAGCTTCAATGGAAGATTCTTGGAGCGACGCAATTCGCCACAGAGAAGGGGAGAGGAGACCATAAAGCGAACTGCGGCGGCACAAGCGGCCTTTGTCTTTCCGGACTTCGGAGAACAACGGATCAGATCATAAAAGGAAAAGCCGTATTCGGCAAGTTGTTGGCTTACCGCTTCAATTTCATCCTTCAGAGCACTTTCTGTAGTCCCGACTGTTTTTGAGCCGATCTCGGCCACCAAAAACAAATCTTCTCCCTCTTCCCTCGCTTCGCCAGAGAAAACAGAGGGGTTTACAGACAACTCATTTCTATATTTGTTTTGCGTGCGGAAGAAATCAATTAGGCGTCTTCTGATCATCAATTCTGCAAAGTGTAAGAAGCTCCCCTTTTCAAAGGAATACGCGGTAACCGCATCGGAAAAGGCTTTCAAAGCAACGGACCACTCGTCATCACTCTTTGTGATATACCGTTTGGCAACATTAGAGGTGCATTTTAGTATGTAAGGCTCGTAGTCGCGGATTAAACAGTCAAGCTCTTGTGTATCCTTCAATGCTGCCTCGGCTCTTTTGTCAATCTCACGCAAGCTTGTCTCACCTCTCTTCTTAGGACCTCTACCTTTAGTACACATGGATTTATAGCTATTATATAACTTTCGTTACAACTTGGGGAAAAATTAAGGGTATGGAACAAATTAATAAGTCCGGCTCCATATGAAACCGGACTTATTCTTTCTGTCCATACTCGTTTTCTTCGACCTGGGGTACTAATTATCTTCTGATGTAGTATAGACAGCGGTCAGTCGAACACTCTTGTTTCCTGCTTTATCGTAAGCTCTTATACTAATTTTGTATTCTGTGTCGTCGTCAAGATCCTCGATGAGGAATTCGTTACCGACTGTATCAAAGGTATCCATGAGGCCACCATCTCTGTAAACCCTGATTTCATAGCCTTCTACTGCTACATTGTCCTTGGCGGAATCCCATTCTATTTCTATGCTGTCCTCTGTGATCTCAATATAATCGATGACACTTCCCTGCGCCCAATAAGGTTCTTCTGTATCAACTGCCTCTTCCTTTTCAAGGGTTGTAGCCTTCACAATTAAACTGTCTTTACTCCAATTGCCGGCAGTATCTCCGGCCAGAACTGTGAATTCATACTCGGTATCGGCTTCCAGACCAGTGATCTTTACAGTTCTTTTTCCGCTCACATATACCGTTTTGTCTACATCATCTAATTCATATAAGACCTTATATCCGGTTACACCTTCATTATCTTCTGCTGCAGACCATTTTAATGTAACGCTGTCATCTGTAATGTCAAAAGCGGTTATCCTGCTGTCTTCATCCCATTCAGGCTTTTCTTTATCTACGTCGTCATCATCGTCGTCATTGTCGTCCATAAGATTGGCTATAATGCTGGCTATATGTGCTCTATTCAGGAAGCCGTTGGGATTGAAGTTGCCGTCCGGATTTCCTTTGATGTATCCCGCTTCATATAGAGCTAGAATATATCTGTAATCGTCAGCATCCTTAAACAGATTCTTATCTTTGAAGGGATTGATATCATAGCTGCTTTTAACCTCTAAGAGATCTGCTTCTTCCAGCGCTTTCGCTATTGCGACGCAAGCCAGAAGGCGGTTGACCTGAACCTGAGAATGAAAGCGTTTTAGGTTAAGATAACCGTGCTTAAACCCTTTTTTGACAGAATTTTTAGCCCACCCCGGCACCTTATCCAGATCGTCGTCATCATCATCAATGTCTTCATCGTCATCGATTGATTTCAATTTATCCCCTGTCAGCTTGTCGATTATCACAGCCAGTTCATTCATTGTAAGGATCTTTTCCGGTCTGAAGGTCCCATCTTCATATCCTTGCAGTATGCCTGAATTTTGCAGTTTCATAATGCTCCCCATGCCCCAATGGCCTTTAATGTCCTTGAACTGCCCCTTGCCGTTACCGTTGTCATTATCGGCAAAAGCCATTCCGGTAAAGGCTGTCATGACCATTGCCAGTGTAAGCAATACCGCTAAAAATCGTTTCATTGTAATTCCCCCTTTGATTATTTTCTGTTGCTGATAACTGTTTCGTCCGGCATGATTCCAACCGGCATCTATAATAATATTCTCTATCGTCGACAAATAATTTGGGGTAGCGATCAAATAATTCGCCTGAGATACTTACATCTCAATTCTTTCTCTTGTTATATAGGTCCATGTTATCAGAGGCGAACCTCTTGAAATTCACCATCAGCAGCGCAACAAACACCACCCAGGGAATGAGAGACAGCAAGGAAAAGACCATGCCTAACATTCCCGCAGATGATGGCACAATCATAAATAGCCCGGAAGCCAAGCCCCACAAACCAACCGATCTTTTGAACCGGCTGCTCTTTATTATTGCACAGGCAAACAGTAGCAGGCATATGGTGCTCAAAACATAGTACGCATCAAAGGAGGTACCTGTATAACCGGCCATTAAGGCTTCCCCGGCAGCTAAATAAATCGGTTGTTGTTCAGGCAACACTTGAAAATACCCATTGCTTAAAGTCAGCATTTCAAACGCAGGATTGGATGGATAATAACAAGCAATGCCAATCAAGCCAAATATCATTGCTATAAGGACAGCAACGGGGCTCTCTTGGAATAAAAGTGTAAAGAGGGCCAAGTATATAATTACGAGAATGAGATTGTTAAATAGGTAGAGAAAATCCAAGCTTAACAGCCCTAAAAATGGATTTTGATGATAGAGTTCAAAGAAACCCTTTACAGTGGCCGGAGGTGGTGCAATCACAAAAATAGCGATTTGTAGGGGAATAAAAATGAGCATTATGAATGCTAAAAACCGGGCCGTGCGATAGAGCGGCCGAAAACTGACATTAAGACCTTGGTTCATAAGACATGACCTCCTTAAATAGTTCACTTATTCCCAATCTCATCCGGATACCCGGGGATTGATGTACCGACCTTTTTTCACGGTATATTTTCCGTATTCAATTGCTCTGACAGGACAATGATGGATGCATGCCAGGCATTGCGTGCAATTGGGATTCCATACAGGCTTTCCATCTACATGAATATTCCTTGTCGGGCAGACATCCTGACACAGTCCGCATCCGGTGCATGCGTCCGTAGCATAAAACCGGCTGGCATCCAAAGCATATTTATTGAAAAGGGGATTGATTAACCCTGTTAAAACAGCTGGCATCGGGCCTTTGCGAAGTTGGAAGATCTCGCTCTGCTTTGCCTTTATTACCTTGCAAATTTCCTGAATACGCTCTTCTGCACGGTCCAGTTTTCGGTCTGCATCATCTTTGGAATCCACATCTCCAAGGACATTGTAATTATTGGGCATCACCACAGAAAAACCGCTTTGGAGTTTTAACCCCCGCTTTTCCAGTGCTTTCCCAAGGGCTTTCATTGTATTACCGATGTTTTCACCACAGGTGGCTATAGAGTAAACGTAGCGATTGCCGGCATTCGGAACTGACAGTCTACTGACAAAATCGATCACCATCCGGGGAGGTGCCCAGGCATATACCGGATAAACAAAACCTATAGACTCTTCCTCTTCCGGTTCGTATTGGAAGCAATTTTTATCCTGCATCATTTCCTCGGCAATGGAAATAATATGGTCATTATTATACTCTGCAATTAATCGAGCTGCATACAGTGAATTTCCCGTTCCTGAAAAGTAGAATATCACAGCGACTCCTCCTTTTAAAATGAGATAGTTTTGTACCCGGTCAGCTAATACTACCATATTCTGTCTTGTAATGCATGCCGCCAGGCTGAATTTAGTTGTGATGGAAATCAATACAAACGAAAGTATTAAACCAAGGATAAGTTACGGTAAAGCTTAATCTGGAAATACAGGTTTGAGTATAAAACATTTCAAAGATTACAAACTAACAGTAACATAATATTAGGAGGTTTTTTATGGATGAAATCAATTATGAATCTAAGAATATTTTTGACGCAAACAAAAGCGCGGTAAAAAGGGCTTTCCAAAGTGCTGAAGAGTTCATAGATATAGCTTTGAATGATAAGCCTCTAAAACTAAAGGACATTAATTTAGGTAATGCTACTGATATCTTAGGGGTGACGCCCGGTGGGGCTGACGAACTAGAGAAGCATAGCGGCAGAGAACAGTAGGGGCAGCTGCCCCCTCTTGGCGGGTCTCATACTTCGACCCTGTCACCCCCGAGAGGGTAATCCGATGCCTGAACCGTATTGGGCATCTCTAATCAGGGAAGATGCTCTTCCCCGATACCCCATGAGCCGCAGATTCGACTCTCAAAACGCCATACAATATAGAAAAGCACCCCGCATCAATAAAATAGGGGTGCTTCTCTATATGGTATACCCGACAGGAGTCGAACCTGCGGCCTTCAGAGTCGGAGTCTGACGCTCTATCCAGCTGAGCTACGGGTACATATTCCAGGCATTTGTGGTGCCCAGCGAAATAAATGATATAGGAATTCCGGTCGTTTGTCAATGAAAATCAGCTGGCTTGCAGGGCCTACGCACGAGGAATGGTTGGCTTTGACTGGAACCGAATGGTGAAAAGCTAACCATCCGGCTCCGATTTGGCAGTTGTGGTTAGCTTTGACTGGAACCGAATGGTGAAAAGCTAACCATCCGGCTCCAATTTGACAGTTGTGGTTAGCTTTCACTTAAACCGAGGGGTTAAAAACTAACCATTTAATTCCCATTTGTGATTATGGTTAGCCTAAGGTGAACCGAGAGGCCTGAGACACAACATGGCCCCCAGGGCGCCCGCAAAGCGAAGCTTTGTGGGGTAGAGGCGGGGCAACGTAGAGGGACGAAAAAACCCCATGCACGAAAGTGAATGGGGTTTTTGAGTGGAGCGAAGTTCGCCCCGCCGTGGTGGGCAGTATTGGACTCGAACCAACGACCCCCTGCTTGTCGAGCAGGTGCTCTAGCCAACTGAGCTAACCGCCCACAGCAACTGTGCCTTATTATAAACGAAGGTGGTACAAAAATCAACCCGTGAAAAAGTAGAAATTTTTTATCGATGTTCTATACAGATTACATAAGTCCTTAGGAGCTTTATTGCAACCCTATCTTTACATTTTTGTTACATTGTCCGAAGCCTCTCCCCCTTGTTGCAGTTTCATATTATAATATAATTGATTCGACAAAAATCGACTTAGCCGTAGTATAACAGCCGGGACATGTAGTAGCAAAAGGGGAAGATCCAATGAAAGCAACGATTAAAATAGGAATCCTGGTAGCCATCATCCTGGTTCTCGCCGGAGGGATGGCTTTTGCCGGAGATGAGATTCGTCTGGAGCTGGATGGGCAGGTCATCGAAACCGATGTAGCCCCCATCATAGAGGACAGCAGGACACTGGTACCGTATCGTGCTCTTTTAGAATCTATGGGCGCAGAAGTTTCCTGGGAGCAGGAAGCGGATATGGCCACAGCGATACTGGGCAGCCATCGGGTACAGGTCACCATCGACAGGACAACCGCTTTTGTAAATGGGATTACAAAAGAGATGGATGTTCCGCCGAGGATCATTAACAGCAGGACTATGATACCTTTGCGATTCGTATTGGAGAACCTCAGCTGTACGGTGGATTGGGACAATGACACCCGCACCGTTATCATAAATTCTCCGGAAACGGGCGGACCTGCGGAAATTCATACGATTGCTTACGAAGAAACCGATGACAGCTATCGAATTATAGCCCGTGGTTCTGATGCTATTAAGAATGCTCGAACCTTTGCTTATGATGGCCCCGAGCGGTATGGAATCGATATTTTCAATGCTTCTTTTCCCGATAGAGTGGGAGCCATTGCAGCAGACAACGAAGTATTCAGTGGTGTACGGTTTTCACAGTTTGACGATGACACCGTCCGTATCGTTGTGGATCTCAACGAAAAAGTAGCGGGAAAGGTGAGTATTTCAGAGGATAGATCGGCCGTATTCATTGATTTTGAAAAGCCCGGAACGGATAATTCCGGCGGAGACCGGGGAGGCGACGTATTTGAAAAGCCCGATGATTCGGATGGAATAGATGAGGACCTTTGGGGAATCCTACCTGAACTTGACTGGAGAGCCACAGGAAAGCTCATTGCCATAGATGTTGGTCACGGCGGCACCGATCCGGGCGCTGTGGGAAAAATAAACGGCAGAGAGGTTATCGTTGAGCGCGATCTGAATCTGACCATTGCTCTACGTCTGCATGAACTACTCAGCCAGGCGGGAGCCAATGTAGTCCTGCTTCGGGACAGTGATATCACCATGTCCCTCTACTCACGGCCTGAGGCGGCCAACGCCATGAATGCGGACTTGTTGATCAGTGTGCATAACAACTCCGCACACAATTCGGCATCAAATGGCGCCGAGGTGCTATACTATGATAAAGTGGGAATTGAAAGCTATGGGATCACCAGCAAGGAGCTGGCCGCATATATTCAAGCTGAATTAGTAAAGGAAACCGGCCTGAAGGACAGAGGTGTCATCGACTGCCCACATCTGGCGGTCCTGAACAAGAGCCTGATGCCCGCTGTGATCATTGAGGGCGGCTTCCTATCCAATGCTAGTGACCTTCAGGTAATGCTTACAGAGGAGTTTAGAGAGGCTTATGCGGTGGCTGCTGCCAGAGGGGCAATCAATGCGCTGAACGACTGGGTTGATCGCTAAAGAGTGCCGAACATTCAAGAATAGAAAAAATTGATCTTGCAAGGAGAAAACATGAACGAGAGTATGAACTGCTTTAAGGGAAGCCGGGCTTACGTAGCGGGGCCGGAACTCATGTATGCTGTAAATGTAGCGATTGCTTTAGAGAAACCGCTGCTAATAAAAGGCGAACCGGGGACGGGAAAGACGATGCTTGCAGAAGCCATTGCAGAATCCCTGGGAAAAGAGCTCATCATATGGAGTATCAAATCCACCACGAAAGCAAAGGACGGACTCTATGTTTACGATACGGTTCAGCGCCTTTATGACAGCCAATTTCAAGAAGGCGATGTAGCTGACATTAAGAAATACATTCACATGGGCAAATTGGGTGAGGCCTTTACAGCAGAAGCGCAGCCGGTGCTGCTCATCGATGAGATCGACAAGGCCGATCTTGAATTTCCAAACGACCTGCTTTGGGAGCTGGACAGGATGGAGTTTTACATCCACGAAACGAAGGAGACGGTCCGGGCAAAGTGCCGGCCTATCGTCATAATTACATCCAATGCGGAAAAGGAGCTTCCCGATGCGTTTCTCCGCCGGTGCATTTTTCATTACATCGCTTTTCCCGACAGCGACACAATGCGGAAGATCATCGCTGTCCATTATGAAAACGTAGAGAAGAAATTGCTGGATCAGGTAATAGAGACTTTTTATTGGCTCAGAGATATTAAGGAGATTCAGAAGAAACCCGGTACCTCCGAGCTGTTGGATTGGATCCGCGCGTTGCAACTGGGCGGAATAAAAGTGGAGCGCATTCATGGGGAATTGCCCTTCCTAGGAGTTTTACTAAAGAAGAATCAAGACTTTGATGTGGTCTGCGAAATCAAAGAAAAAGGCTATACGAGAAAAGGCTGGGGTGTATGATTTTACACATGAAGAGGAGCCATCGTTGTTTATAGAATTCTTTTATCTGCTGCGGCAGCGTCAACTGAAAATATCTATTAAAGAATGGCTGGATCTCATAGAGGCGCTGGACAAAGGCCTATGTGGACCCGGCCTGCTTGATTTTTACCATTTGTGTCGCAGCATTCTGGTAAAGAGCGAGGTGGATTATGACAAGTTTGATCAGGCCTTTGCCGAGTATTTTAAGGATTTTGAACCTCCTTTTGAAATTCCCGAGGAGGTCTGGAGTTGGCTGAATGGCGGCGAAAAGAGCAAAGAAGAGCTCTATGATAAGATAGATCCCGATGCGCCCCATTTCCAACTGGAGGAACTGAAGCAAATGCTGGAGCAAAGGCTCGAGGAGCAGCGTTCCTGCCACAGGGGAGGCAACTACTGGATTGGGACCGGAGGGACTTCTGTTTTGGGCCATGGAGGCTTTGCGGAGCAGGGTATTCGCGTAGGAGGGGAGAGCCGCTATCGCTCAGCCCTTCAGGTGGCCAATAGCAGGGCTTTTCGGGACTTCCGTCAGGACAATATCATAGACACCCGTCAATTCCAAGTGGCCCTGCGTAAATTGCGGCAATACTCCGCAACGGTGGGCACGGAAAGAACAGAATTGGATATAGACGGCACCATACGAGAAACTACGGACAATGGCGGTTTTCTAAAGCTCGTTTTTGAAAAGCCGAGAAAAAACACTGTGAAACTGCTGCTGCTCTTCGATTCAGATGGATCTATGCTCAGATACAGCAAGCTTTGCAGTGCCCTTTTTCAAGCGGTCCATAAGGCAAACCATTTCAGCGATCTAAAGGTTTACTATTTTCATAATTGCATTTATGAGCATCTCTATACCACACCTTACTGTATTCGTGGCGAATGGGAAAGTACAGAAAAGGTATTGAATACTTTGGGTAGCGAGTACCGGGTCATATTGATCGGCGACGGGGCTATGTCGCCCACAGAGTTGTTGCGGCCGGGGGGCAATTGCATCATCGGACTATACAATGAGCTGCCGGGTATTTACTGGCTGGAGCGGGTTCGGGATAAATACCCGCATCATATCTGGCTCAATCCCATCGAGGAAGCGGATTGGGATTATGCTTTCGGGCACCTGACCATCGCGGCGATTCGTGACCTGTTTCCCATGTATGAGCTGAGTCTGGAGGGCATCGAGAAGGGCATCAAAAAACTATTAGTAGCCAGATAAAACTAACCACGTGGTCTGTCCCCGCGGTCCTCCGACGCGGGACACATATCTAATGGCAATATAAAAAAAGCAGACAATTCAATTGTCTGCTTAATCTGTTAAACCTCTAATTCACAATTATCAGGACAGATAGCGGAACACGCCCTTGACCAAACCTAGTATTTTCGCATCCTTTACGATAATTGGACTCATATTTTGGTTTTCCGGCTGTAGCCGAATGTGACCATTTTCCTTGTAGAAGGTCTTCACTGTCGCTTCGCTCTCAAAACCGTCCACCATAGCGACTACAATCTCACCGTTGTTGGCAGTCTGTTGCTGTTGTACCAATATGTAATCACCGTTAAAGATGCCGGCTTCTATCATGCTGTCGCCTTTTACGGTAAGCATGAAATGATTTCCCTTTCCAACATAGCGGGCCGGTATGGGAAAGCTGTCTTCTATGTTCTCCTCTGCAAGAATTGGAGTTCCGGCGGCAATCTGCCCCACAAGAGGAATTTCTACCACATCAGCTCTCTCGCTGTTTCCAAAACCGGAGTTCGTGTGCAAGTTTTTCGATGCACCGGCGATCGAATCCTCTCTGTTCATGCTGGGATCAAGAATCTCAATGGCTCGAGGCTTGGCCGGATCTTTGCGAATATATCCTTTTTCCTCCAGACTTGCAATGTCCTTATGAGCAGTAGATGTAGACTTGATTCCGAGAGAGCTACACATCTCCCTGACAGTGGGGGGGTAACCTTTCTTCTTGATTTCATTCAACATATAATCGAGAATTCTCTTTTCACGTTCTTTCAACGGCTTCATCTCTTATCCTCCCTGCGCTTGCAAGTTCCTACATTTCTCTAGCTCAGTATAGCACGGCACGAACAAAATGTAAACACCCGTTCTGCATTTTGGATTATTACGGGAAAATGTCCACTGGTTCCAGTTCAACTAGCAAATGAGGGAAGGGTCTTTTTTTGTCAGCGCCCCCCAGTGTGCAAAAAATCAAGTAGTCCGTAGAATTATTTCAAAAATCCTTGAAGTTTTGCACAGATTTAACACTGAAAATCGGATATTCACGTATTACTTGAAATTTTG
>CAYLVS010000050.1:0-9799 GCA_964387185.1 uncultured Oscillospiraceae bacterium
CGGGCCACAAAGCCAATATTCTGCATAACGACTTTACGGAAATTGGTGTTGGCTACGTATCCGGTTCAAACGGTTCCGGCTACTGGGTCCAGATGTTCATTCGCCCGTAAGAATTAGAAGCAGAAATAAGTTAACAACTGAAAATCATGCATAAGTCAAACCCTTGAAGCCGGTCTTCAGGGGTTTGACTTTTATCAAGATTTCCGGATTCCGATTCTTATCTAAATTTTGAAATTTCTATTTCTGTGTATAAGATAATCCTGTTTTCTTATACACAAATTAAATATTTTTCATTTTTAGATAAGAATCCAGTGATTGCTCCTAAAATAAGCAGGAATATCAACACATCTTATACACAAAACATAATTTCAGGGAAAAAAGATAACGACATTGTGAACTGTAATGCGATGTGCAGACATGAACGAACACAGGGAGCCGGGAGGCGCAGTCGTACTAACCTCTTTTATTGATTTACTGAATATTTTGATATATAATTAATTTAGCACTCCGGGCTGTCATAAATACACTATTACACAATGTCAATAGGACAGCGGAAAAAGCCGCTGTTTTTTGTAGTATAATAGGAGGTGTTATTTTGAACAGAAGAGTTATTTGTGTCCTTCTAGTCATGACCCTTATTGCAGCCACCTTTGGAATCGCTTTTGCGGATACTGCCTATGTGGTTAAGCAAGGCGACGTACTGTGGAAGATCGCAAAGCAGTATGACACATCATGGCAGAAGCTAGCCGAGTACAACAAGCTTTCCAACCCGCATCTTATCTTCCCCAATCAAAAGATTCTGATTCCCGAAGGAACCACTGAACCCTCGGTACCGGCTCCGGAACAGGAACCCGACCCGTGGGAAACCGCACTATCTGATTTCAATCCTATATTCGTCGAGATGTCAGAGGGCTATCTGGAAGCGGTAGACCCGGATTTTGCCTATGACATCGCTCATGAACTGTCTAAAAATCCTAAGTACTTATCTTCCAGCTTAGGTACCCGGACCGCCGGCAGCGATGCGGAACATGCGGCTGCAGATTATCTCCTTTCCGTAATGAAGGAGATCGGACTTACGGAGACGGAAAAGGCCGCGGCTGATGTGGACAAGTGGCAATTCAACGACGCAACTTTGACGCTGGCAGGCGACGATAGAGTCATCAAACCCCATTCATATGCAACCAGTGCCACCCCCAAGGAGGGCATCACAGCGGAGATCCTTTACATGGGAGACGGCACCATGTGGGATTATGAAGCCTATGAAGGCGATGTCACCGGAAAGATCATCCTGGTAGATATTGATATGAGGGCAAATTGGTGGATTACTTATCCTATGCTGGAAGCCGAATTCCGTGGTGCAGCAGCTATCATGAACTCTGCCGTCAGTGGCTTCTCGGAAATCAGCAAGGACGCCTATAATGCCAACGACATCTGCGGACCTGTGAGCATACCATGCGTGAGCATAACGCAAAACGACGCGGAATACATCAAAGCCCAGATAGAGAAGAATGGCAGCGTCACTGGTACTTTGATGGTTGACAACGTGGTAGAGCCCGGCGGAACCACATACAATGTAGTTGGAAGAATTAAAGGTAAGAACTCCGATCAGCAGATCATGGTAGGAGCCCACTACGATATGTATTTTGAAGGCTTCCAGGATGACAACATGGCTACGGGCATTGTACTGGCAATGGCGAAGGCCATGAAGGACTCCGGTTATGTACCGGAAAATGATATCGTCTTCTGTCTGCACGGTGCAGAAGAGTGGGGAGCCAGCTATACCCAGTTCGACTGGACCATCGGCGCATGGCGCATGATCAATGAAGTCCATCCCGAATGGGCAGGTAAGACCCTGGCCTTTATCAACTTTGAGTTGCCGGCTTACGAGTTTGACACCTACACCAGCGTGTATTCAGCACCTGAAATGTACAGCCTCATCGATGTCTTTGTGAACGGGGGCTTTGCGCCAAAACCGGTGGGATGTTTCCCTGAGGGCGTGCTGACGGAAGGCTATCAGACCTATACCTATTCCGATGATTTTTCCTATTATGTCGCGGGAGTTCCTTCTACAGTGAACGGTTTCCTGTTGCAGAAGGATATGGAGACCGTGTTCCCCTTCTACAACAACTATTACCATACGAATTTCGATACTCCCGAGACCTACAACGAGGCTGTTGCGAACTTTAATTTGGAGTTCTACGGAGCTATGGCTATTTTCGTCGATCAGTTGCCGGCGCTTTATCTGGATTACACATCCCAGGTCGACCGGCTCAATGATGCATTGGATGCAGAGATTAGCACGGCCGCGGGAGCGGACGTAGGAGCCTACAAGGCAGCTGTTGCGAAACTGGACGCCGCTGCAAGCGTGGCAAAGGATGAAATTATCGATCTAAACGCCCGTTATGTAGAGGCTGTAAAGACCGGTGCCGACCAAGAAGCAGTTGATGCCATTCGGGAGGAAGGCAGAGAGCTGAATGAGAAAAACCTGAAGATATTCAAATTTGTTCAAGACACCATCCTCGGCCTGCTGTACGAAAGACCTGTAGTGCCCCATGAAGGGCCTCAGGAAAACATCGCTTTAATGGAGGCCACCATTGCAGCCCTTTCCGAGGGTGACGTGGTCACTGCTGCGGATGAGTACGCCTGGGCTATCAACAACGTCTTCGAATGGTATGAGATGTACTTCAGCCCTGAGGTGATGGATATCCATTATGATATGTTCTACGGTGAGGACAATCAGGACAATTTGTTCTGGGGCACCAACAAAGCTTTTGTGCCCGCCGATGTAGCAGAAGCTACCCGGTTGCTGTTCGAAAGATACGAAGAGGTGGACGGTGACTTCGCGAAAGAAATCGCCATCTACAACAAAGCTATCAAGGCCCAAAGGGCAATTCTGAAAGATCTGATGGCAGAAGAGACAGCCAACATCCTGAAACTGGTGGATATGCTGAAGTAATATCTTACAAAAGCAGTAACACATCATGTTAACTCAGACAAACCCCGCTCAAGCAGCGGGGTTTACCTTTGAAAGAGGTATGACACCTGTCATTGCTCACCTTTAGCCCAAATGTGCAAAGCTAACCCATTCGGGTCCGATTTGGCAATTATGGTTAGCTTCCACCGAATGTGCAAAAGTTGCGGTTGCGGTCAGCTCCTGTAGCAGTTCAACCCCTAATTGGCAGCAAAGTGAGCAAAAAATCAAGTTGTACGAAAATTGTAGGTAAATCTGCCTCTGGATGTGCAAAAAATCAAGTTGTACGTATGACGGAGAAGAAATGCCCCAATAAATCAACGTACAACCCAATAATTTGCACAGAAACGGACAATCAGATAAACAAATCGACGTACAACTTAGAAATTTGAACAGCAATACCCTCGAGAACAATTTTTTACCCTCGAAAACACACACAAGTGGGAGCCTTACAGATGAGGTCAGATTAGGTGTGAACTGTAAGGCTTCTCACTTAAGCCGTGGCTGGTAAATTCTCACGCCTTGATTGGAAGGGGGGGATGCGATATACTATAGTGTAGATTTAGTAGTAGGAAATGATCGGAGGAACGAATGAAAAAGATTTTATTGCTCTGTCTTATAGCTTTGATGTTAATCAGCTTAACGTCATGTGATACAACAAATGCACAGCCAATCGACCCACTGCCAAAGGTTGTTATGGTTGCTTCGGAAGGGGGCCTGGGAGACGCATCCTTCAATGATATGGCCTATGAGGGAGTCCTCAGGGCAGCGGAAGATTATAGAATCGAAGTACAGGTAGAGGAGTCGGAAACCCGTGATGCTTACATAGAAACAATATCTGAAAGTGCATCTTTGGGAGCAGATCTCGTCATTGCCGTGGGACATATCGAAGCAGACGATCTGCAGGAAATTGCAGAAGAAAATCCCGAAACCTTATTTGCCGTGGTGGATTCGGAAGAGGAAGCTCCGCATAATGTAATGAGCCTATCCTTTAAAGAGGAAGAAGGAGCTTTTCTTGTAGGTGCAATCGCCGCCATGTCAACGGAATCACAAACGCTGGGATTTATTGGAGGCGCTGAGGATGATACCATGGACGGGTTTGAGTACGGCTATCGCGCAGGTATTAAGGCGGTGAATCCGGATGCAAGGGTTCTGGTGGAATATACGGGTTGCTTCGATGATGCGGAAGCCGGAAAAGTAGCAGCATTGACTCTCATTGACCAAGGAGCGGATGTGCTCTTTCACGCTTCAGGAGAATGTGGAATCGGCGTGATTGAAGCAGCTGATGAACGGGGTGTATGGGCCATCGGCGTTGACAAAGACCAATCGTATATTGATCCGGATACCGTGCTTTGTTCTATGTTCAAGCGTGTGGATAACGGCGTGTACCTGTCGATTCAAAACTTTATTGAAGGGAAATTTGAGGGTGGCATTTACAAGTTCGGCCTGGATTTTGAAGCGGTAGGTTATTCGGACGAAGCGAGGAACTTAACGGAGGAAACCAAGGCGCAGGCAGACCTTTACGCTTCCGCTATCCTGGCGGGAGACATTTTCGTACCTGAAAACAGGGAACAATTCGAGGAATTTAAAGTCCCCGATATTGCGCTGGAAGAAGTTGCGATTGATTAGATTATTGTAATACAATTGTAACAGTAATGTAAAAATAGCTTTTCACTTGCCGGTTCATGGAGTATAATGAAAGAAGTTCATTAATGCTTATTAATACTGAACATTAGGAGGAGAAGAAACAAATGAAGAAATTTTTGGTATTGCTGCTGGCTTTTGCTATGGTATTTAGCTTAGCCGCCTGCGGTGGCACAGAGCCCGCTCCCGACGAAGGAAATGGCGAACCGGTTGCTGAAGGGTATGAGATCGCAATGATCACCGACATCGGATCCATCGATGACAAATCCTTCAACCAGGGTACCTGGGAAGGCATCGTAGCTTATGCCGAAGAAAATGGAATCACGCATAAATACTATAAACCTACCGAGCAAACTACGGACGCCTATCTGGCATCCATTCAGCTTGCTGTTGAAGGCGGAGCCAAAGTAGTTGTTACCCCGGGCTTCCTCTTCGAAGAACCCATCTTTATCGCACAGGACATGTATGAAGATGTCAACTTTGTACTGATCGACGGAAACCCGCACAATGCAGATTATAGCGAGTTCCGGACCAATGACAACACCGTGGGCATCGTCTATGCAGAAGAGCAATCCGGATACCTTGCCGGTTATGCTGCTGTTAAAGACGGATACACAAAGTTAGGCTTCATGGGCGGAATGGCCGTTCCGGCTGTCGTTCGCTTTGGCTACGGCTTTGCACAGGGTGCAGAAGCAGCAGCTGCTGAGCTTGGTATTGCCAGCATCGATCTAAAATATCACTATACAGGCAATTTCGACGCTACACCGGAAACACAGACACTGGCTACCTCTTGGTATGCTGAAGGTGTTGAAGTCATCTTCGCCTGCGGTGGACTGGTAGGAAACTCCGTAATGTCTGCTGCTGAAGCTGCAGGTGCAGCAGTAATCGGCGTTGACGTTGATCAGAGTTCTGAGTCCGAGACGGTTATCACCTCAGCAATGAAGGGCTTAGCCGCTTCTGTGCAGTCAGCTCTGGACGCATACTATGCAGGGAACTTCCCCGGTGGAGAAGCACTGGTTTACGGAGCTGACCTGGATGGCGTTCAATTGCCAATGGAAACCTCCAAATTTGAAACATTTACCCAGGCTGACTACGATGCTGTCTTCGCTGATTTGGTAGCGGGTAATATCGAATTGGTGAAAGATACCGATGCAAGTGGTGCAGAGATGACTCTGGCTGATCTGGGATTGTCCATTGTCAGGGCTACCCTGGTGGAATAACGCCGATAGTCGGATACTACTTAACTTTATACAATGAATCATATGCAGCGAGCTCCGATAAAAGGGGCTCGTTGCTGTTTGCTCTGAGACCGGGACGGGCATATATCAATTGTGATTTATTTTTCCTTCTATATCATGTATAATTAGGACGTGTTGAATAAGTCAAAATCATAGCTGAAAAGTTACAGTTTGCTAAATGAAAGAACCCACAAATGGAGGGCAACATATGGATTATGTAATCGAAATGTTGAACATCACAAAAGAGTTCCCCGGTATCGTTGCAAATGATGACATCACTCTCCAACTTAAAAGGGGTGAGATTCATGCGCTACTCGGCGAAAACGGTGCGGGAAAATCCACCCTGATGAGCGTGCTCTTTGGCCTTTATCTGCCGGAAAAAGGCATCATCAAAAAAGAAGGAACAGAAGTAAAGATTAACGACCCCAATGCGGCCAATGCCCTTGGAATCGGCATGGTGCACCAGCACTTTAAGCTGGTACATAATTTTACCGTGCTACAGAATATCATCCTTGGTGTCGAGACCACGCGCAAGGGCCTGTTGCGCATGGATGATGCCAGAAAGAAAGTGGTTGCACTATCTCAAAGATATGGACTCTCTGTGGATCCCGATGCACTGATTCAAGATATTACGGTGGGAATGCAACAGCGGGTGGAAATCTTAAAGATGCTCTATCGTGACAACGAGATTCTCATCTTTGACGAACCCACTGCTGTGCTCACCCCTCAAGAGATCGATGAACTGATGAAGATCATGAGGGACCTGACCGCTGAAGGGAAATCCATCCTTTTCATCACCCACAAGCTGAACGAAATCAAAGAGGTTGCAGACCGCTGTACTGTGCTGCGCAAGGGAAAACTTGTAGGAACCGTTGATGTGGCAGACACGTCCATAGAGAAGATGTCTGAAATGATGGTGGGACGCAAAGTTGATTTTGCAGTGGAAAAGGCGGATGTGGAGCCCGGTGCACCGGTACTGGAAGTGCGGGATCTCACCGTTGGCGGTAAGCATATGAAAAAATCAGTAAAGGATGTATCCTTTACTGTTCGAAAAGGTGAAATCGTCTGTATCGCAGGAATCGATGGAAACGGGCAGTCAGAGCTTGTCTACGCCCTTACGGGCTTGCAGCCCATAGAAAAAGGACAGATTTTAATTAACGAGAAAGATGTAACACGACATTCCATCCGTAAGCGCAATGCGGAAGGCATGAGCCATATACCGGAAGACCGGCATAAGCACGGGTTAGTATTAGATTATAGCCTTGAAGAAAACCTGGTGCTCAAATGCTATTATACACCTGTCTTTCAAAAGAACGGCTTCCTGAAGTTTCAGAAGATAAATGAATACGCAGATTGTCTCATCGGAAAATACGATATCCGCAGCGGACAAGGTGCCAAAACCATCGTTCGAAGCATGTCCGGAGGCAACCAGCAGAAGGCTATCGTAGCCAGAGAAATCGATCTCGGTCCCGAAATTCTGGTTGCGGTTCAACCTACCCGTGGCCTGGATGTAGGAGCCATCGAATACATTCACGGGCAACTCCTTGCACAGCGGGACGAGGGAAAGGCGGTTCTTCTGATTTCCCTGGAATTGGATGAGGTCATGAACATCAGCGACCGGATTCTGGTCATCTACGAAGGGGAAATTGTGGGAGAATTAGATCCAAAAACTGCCACGTTGCAGGAGTTAGGCTTATACATGGCCGGCGGAAAGAGAGATGAAAGGAGTGAGGCGCTATGATTCTATTAAAAAAACTGCTCAACATTCGCGGATTCAATAATGCCACTTCTTCCATCGTTGCTATTTTTGCCGGATTGCTATTCGGATTCATAATTCTATTGATAAGTAACCCATCCCAGGCGGTGGATGGTTTCATCATCATCCTCAAGGGTGGATTTTCCACCGGGGGAAAAGGCATGGGGCAGGTCATGTACTTCGCCACACCCCTGATTCTCACCGGCCTCTCTGTTGGCTTTGCCTTCAAAACCGGCCTGTTCAATATCGGTGCTTCCGGCCAATTTATCATGGGAGCTTTCGCGGCCGTTTATATCGGTGTGAAATGGACCTTTATCCCGGCACCATTTCATTGGATGGTGGCCCTATTGGCTGCCGCTGTTGTAGGAGGACTATGGGCCCTGATACCCGGCCTGCTGAAGGCTTACTTAAACGTGCACGAAGTCATTTCGACGATTATGATGAATTATATCGGAATGTACCTGGCTAACTTCTTGGTTAAGACCACAGTATATGACTCTAAAAAAGCCCTCTCCATGAACGTGGCCGAATCTGCTGTTCTGCCCAAAGGAGGATTGGACAAGATCTTCTACAATCCCATCGGTTCTTCCGGAGCCGTGGATTTATCTACAGTAAACAGCGGATTCTATATAGCCTTAATTGTTGCCATTATCATGTTCATCGTGCTGAACAAAACTACTTTCGGCTATGAGCTAAAGGCTTGCGGATTTAACCAAAATGCAAGCAAATACGCAGGGATCAATGAAAAGAGGAGTATAGTACTGTCTATGGTTATCGCCGGTGCTCTGGCCGGCCTGGGAGGTGGACTTCTCTATCTTTCCGGAGCCAGCGGTCGCCACATCAAAGCAGTAGATGTTCTGGCTACGGAAGGCTTCAACGGTATCCCCGTGGCATTGTTGGGGCTGTCCAATCCCATTGGAATTATTTTCTCCGCAATCTTCATCTCCTATATTACCCTAGGCGGAAACTATCTGCAGACCCTGGATTTCGTTCCGGAAATCATCGATGTCATCATCGCTTGCGTCATCTACTTCAGCGCTTTTGCCCTCCTTTTCAGAAATATATTGCCAAGGATGTTGAAATGGAGAACGGATGCTGCAGAGATCAAGAACGAAAGGGGGGACGAATAATGAGTATCCTTTACTTAGTCGTTCAGCAGACCATGTTTTTCTCCATACCCTTGCTCATCGTTGCTTTGGGCGGCGTGTTTACTGAGCGAAGCGGTGTCACCAACATCGCTCTGGACGGTATGATGATCATGGGAGCCTTTACGAGTATTCTTTTCATCAACAAGATGCAGGGCATCATGAGCGGTCAATCCTTGCTGCTGATAGCTATCGTCATTGCTATGATTACAGGTACGATATTTTCCCTGTTGCATGCCTACGCATCGGTGAATATGAAGTCTGATCAGATCATCAGCGGTACGGCCTTGAACCTGTTCGCCCCCGCCTTCGCGATTTACGTAGCTCGCATGATTCAGGAAAACGGCGTACAGCAGATTACCTTCAGCAACACCTTCCGGATATCGTCGGTACCGGTGTTGGGAGACATCCCAATCCTTGGCGGCCTTCTGTTCAAAAACGCATATATTACCACCTATATCGGCTTGCTGATACTGGTAATCTCCGTCATCGTGCTCTATAAGACCCGGTTCGGATTGCGCCTACGCGCTTGCGGCGAGCATCCTCACGCTGCGGATTCTGTAGGCATCAATGTATATAAAATGCGCTATGCGGGTGTGATGATATCCGGAGGCTTGGCAGGACTGGGAGGATTGGTCTTCGTCATTCCGACTTCCACACAGTTTAATGCTACCGTATCCGGTTATGGATTCCTGGCCTTGGCGGTCATGATCTTCGGCCAGTGGAAGCCTATGAGAGTGCTCTTTGCGGCTTTCTTCTTCGGGCTCATGAAAACCATCGCTTCCGCTTATTCCGTAATACCGATACTGTCCACGGCACAGATTCCAAGCGACGTGTATAAAATGATACCATTTATAGCAACTCTAATAGTATTGGCTTTCAGCTCCAAGTCATCCCAGGCTCCGAGAGCAGTGGCAGTCCCCTACGACAAGGGTAGCAGATAAAAGGAAGCAGGGGGTGGTAGGGGGACGTTTCGTTTGGTGGCAGGGGTGGCAGGGGGACGTTTCGTTTGCCACCCCCAAGCCAGAAGGTGGCAAACGAAACG
>CAYLVS010000051.1:0-9637 GCA_964387185.1 uncultured Oscillospiraceae bacterium
TGCAGGTCATACAGGCTGGGAGGTTTACTATGACATCGACAAAATCGAAGATATTAGCTTTGTTGGAAGGCAATCGGGGACAAGCCCTTTCGGGCACTGACATTGCCGAGAAGCTTCGCCTATCCAGGTCAGCGGTTTGGAAGAGCATCGAGGAGCTTCGCAAGGAAGGCTATGGGATTCACGCCGTTACCAACAAAGGCTATTCCCTTTCAGAGGACAGTGACATTCTTTCAGCCGAAGGACTGCTCCTCTGGGCTCGGGATCCGTCCATCACACCGAACAAAATTCACGTTTTCAAAAGCATCGGATCCACGAATCAGGAAGCCAAGAAAATGGCCGTAGCAGGAGCCGGACATGGCACGATTGTCTTGGCCGAGGAACAGACCGAAGGCCGTGGCCGTCTGGGTCGCAGCTTTTTCTCCCCAACGGGCACCGGCCTATACATGAGTGTTCTCTTGCGGCCACGTGGAACCGCTGAAGAAGCAGCCCTCATTACAACTGCCGCTGCTGTTGCCGTATGCCGAGCCATCTCTCAGGTATTAAAAATCGAAGCAGGCATAAAGTGGGTTAATGATATCTTTGTGGGAGACCGAAAGGTCTGTGGTATTCTGACAGAAGCTATGTCCGACATTCAGACCGGCGTTGTTGAAACGCTGATACTGGGTATCGGCATTAACGTTACTACGAAACCGGATCATTTTCCCGAGGACATTCAAAATACAGCCGGTTCTCTGTTGCGAGGGCAATCTACTGTTTTACGTAACCGTTTGGCAGCTGCCATATTGGATGAGCTTTTACGACTTCTTCCCAGTTTGGGTTCTAAGGAATTAATGGATGAGTACAAGACGCGCAGCTTCATCATCGGGAAGCAGATCACCGTCTATCGGGGCAAGGAGGTCTACGACGCTAAAGCGCTTGACATCGACTGCAAAGGTGCGCTAATCATAGAAAAAGCCGACCGTTCACGGGAAACTCTCCGCTCCGGAGAGGTCTCTATTCGCCCTCATCGGGTTTAGGGATGTCAACATAAAATTCGAAACCGTTTTTACCGCTTTTCTTCACCGCATACATAGCCATATCCGCATGATCATATAGGTCCAAATACGTAGCGCCGTCTTTCGGATAGATGGCAATTCCCGCGCTGATGCTAATTTGATGCATATTTATGAAACCATTGCGTATTTTTGCCAATTTGGCTGCCACAAAGAGTTCATTCGGAATATTTTTGAGAAACACCATAAATTCATCTCCGCCAATCCTTCCTATAATGTCTGTTGCACGGAACTGATTTCTTAAGATGTCGGCTAAATCGGATATAACCTGGTCTCCGTAAACATGTCCCAAGGAATCGTTAATGGATTTGAACTCATCGATATCCAGGACAATCACGGCATGGATTCCATCGGGCTCCTCTTCAAGAAATTTCTTGACAAAGAGCTCTGTAGCATGTTTGTTGTACAAGCCGGAGCTGCTGTCTGTCTGAGTTTTGGCTTCCAACAACTCAATGGCCTTCTTTTCATCGTCAATACTCAGTACACTTCCAATGCTCCTGATTGCCTCTCCTTTTTCATTAAATAGCAACTTCTCCTCAATTCGATACCATTTATACTCTCCACCTTCTCCTCTGAGACGGAACTCTCCGGACAACTTGCCGGTAAATAGAGGAATATCCGAATGCATCAGAATAAATTTTTCTGCATCATCGGGATGTATATGACCGGCTTCGGCCAAGGAGTGTGGAAAGCCATCCATCACCGGCTCATAGCCCATGTGAATTTTAAACCCGTTGGGGTATATCATTGTACAGTTTATCAAATCCGCTTCAAAGATTATACTGTTAGAAAGTGACGCTGCAATGCGAAAACGTTCTTCATTCCACTGCAGTTCCTTGTTTCTTCTCAGTAAATCAGTTTTTCTTATCTTTTGCCCTATTAGAATCGCACCGATTAGCGGCGCCAATGCAATAAGAATTCCAATGGTCAGCAAGTATGCAGTTCCATTCAGATCCGATGACTGTTTCTCCAAATAGCTTTGTGGTACGCCGCAAAGGATATACCAGTCATTGATTCCCAAAGGCATATAGTACATACTCTGCATACCTTCGTTGCCAACAAAAGTAAGGTTCCCCTTCTGCCGAAGCCTCATATCCTCTCTCAATTTACCGCTGGTTATGCTGCTTTTGACCTCCTCTCTGTCGATAAAGGTCATCACATTTTGCTCCTTGACAGGGTGATGGTCAACGATGGGTTCTACAAGCACATCTCCTTTTCCTGAAATAATATATGCATAGCCCATTCCATCAAATATAGAAAGATCCACAAGCTCTTGAAAGTCCTTGATACGAATTGTTGCACCTAATACTCCTTGAATCCCGGAATTATTATAAACCGGACTGGAAAAGACGAACACATTCTCACCGGTTGTGCTACTCTGCAATAACTGGGAGATGCTACTATAACCCTGCATCGAATTTTTATAATAGTATCGACTTGCCACATTCACATAGACACCGGCATTATTAATGGAATTGCCCTTATGATCTGCTATAAAGATCACAGAAAAGCTCGAAGTATCTTTCATGTCATCCATAATTTGAATGAGGATCTTCGAATTCAGCATATCCTCTTCTTCTCCGGCAAACTCTGCAACAGGCGCCAAAGTAGCCCATTGCCCTTCTATTTTTGTCTCTAAAATCTGGACAATACCTTTTGAAACGTCATGGAGCGTGGTCGAGGCATGCGCTTCAATGTGGTCATCCATAGATGCAAAAAAATGCGAAAAAGAGATTGCAAGAACAACCACAAACCATGCAATTAATGTGGCTGTAACAGACCAAAAATTAAATCTATTTCCTATCTTCATTATTATACCTTATTCAGCTCGCCGTGATATTTTATAGAGACAGGCACATATAATTGCTAATCTTATCACACAGTTTTCAATATTACAACAAAATATGACAGAGTTATTCTTTATTTTTTACAAATGTGACGATTATTTCCTTCCGTTTTCCTCCATTTTCTTCAATTCCGTTGCCTAAATATCGAGGTCTCATAAGGTCTCTATTCCATCGACCTCTTGGGGAACATAACTGCTATGCGGGTCCCCTTACCCGGCGTGCTCTCTATATCAATATTCGCACGATGAAAACCGGCGATGTGCTTTACAATGGACAGTCCTAATCCGGTACCTCCGGTCTGTTTGGAATGGCTTTTGTCTACACGATAAAACCGTTCAAAAATCCTGTCGTGATGCTCTCCCGCAATTCCGATCCCTGTATCCTCTACAGACAGAAGAATTCCTTCACCCTCATCAGAAATTCGGATGCTTACCTCGCCATTCTCGCGGTTGTACTTGATTGCATTGTCACAGAGGTTGGTAATAAGCTCCTCAAGAAGCGTCTCCACTCCCATTACTGTACCGCCACCGCCATCCACTTCCACCTTAACATTCTTCAGCGCTGCCAGGGGGGCAAGCTTTTCATTTACTCTGTGGGCTAAGGCCGACAAATCCACCTCTGTCATGGCAAATGGAACATTTCCCTCATCCAGCTGAGACAAGCGTATGATATCCTCCACCAGGGTAATCAACCCGGCTGACTCATCGTAAATCTTTCCGGCAAAGGAAGGTATGTCCTCCTGCTGTACCATTCCGTCCTTCATAAGCTCCGCATATCCGGAAATAGCAGTAAGAGGTGTTTTCAATTCGTGAGAAACATTGGCTGTAAACTCCCTGCGGATCTGTTCTGCTTTCTGCTGCTCCGTAACATCCAAAATCAGCAGAATTACACCTTCCGCTTTGCCCTCTTCTATTATGGGTGTGGCTCTGATCTGGTACTGTCTCTCTCCTTCCGCAAAGAGTTCCTCCATCGCACCTCCGGTCAACGCGGTGCCCACCATTCTCTGCAGCGAAAGATTACGGTTCAGAACAGAAAGATGTGTCCCCTCTCTTCCAATCTGCAAGGCAGGTTCTTGTTGCTCTTCATATCTTCCCAGAAAACGCAGTGCACTTTTATTTACAGATAGGATATTTCCAATATCATCCATTACCACCAGCCCCTCTGCCATTTTTCCGGTAATCTCATCGAATTCCCGCTTCTTTTGCTTTAGTTCTTTAATTTGATTTTCGATGGAGTCGTTTTGGTGGTGGATACGGATGAGCAAAGGGGCAAGTTCGTCGTAGACTTCATTATCGATGGGGTTTTCCAGGTCTATTTCGTTAATAGGCCTTACGATACGCCTGGTCTGATACCTGGCGAAGACCACTGCAATGCATAAGATCACAAAGATAATGCTCAGCATTGCCGGCGCACTGCTGGCCAATGCCACTGGTATGCTGTCCGTGGTGCTGGCTACCCGTAGTATATTGCCGTTCTCAAGTCGCAAAGCATAGTAATAGGTATAGCTGCCCACTGTTTCCGACAAGCGAACATCGTGCCCCTTCCCTGAGGCAACGGCTTCTTGGACCTCCGGCCGATCGCCGTGGTTTTTCATTGTCTCAGCCTCTGCCCTATTGTCGAAGAGAACCTCCCCCGCAGAATCGATGAGCGTAATCCTGGATTCCCTGTCTGCTCCCTTTATTTGAGAGAGGTAGTCGACTCCGTTTTCAGATACACCTACCTGAAGATATAATGCCTGGTTGCTCAGCTCCCTCTCCATGTCTTCCGTGAGCTGCTGGTACATAATTAGCGATAGTGCCGTAACGGAAAGCACTACCGTTAAGATCGCCAGCAAAGACATGCTGATAAAGATTCTTTTCTTCATTTTTTAGCCTCTATCCTGTAACCTATGCCTCTTATGGTCTCAATCATGCCCCCGTAAGCACCAAGCTTGATCCGTAAACTGCTGACATGAACATCTACCGTACGGGTTTCTCCTCTGTAATCATAGCCCCAAATTGATTCTAAAATCTTGTCCCGGGACAGCACAATCCCAATATTTTCCATCATATAGTGTAGGAGTTCAAACTCTTTCAATGTGAGAACGACCTCAGCACCACCTGCAGTAACTCTGTGACTTTTGAGATCCAACTCAACCTCACCGATGCGGATTTCCTCTTCCTGGCCTTTAGGCGCATACCTGCGAAGCACTGCTTTGACCCTGGACAGAAGCTCCATCACTCCAAAAGGTTTCGTAATATAGTCATCTGCACCTAAATCCAGCCCCTGCACCTTGTCGTATTCGGCGCCTTTTGCCGTGAGCATGATTACGGGGATATCTCGTGTGTCCTTTTGCTTCTTCAGACGCGTTAGTATTGATATTCCATCTTCCCCCGGTAGCATGATGTCCAGCAAAATCAAAGTGGGCTTACGGAGGGCAAGCTCTCTCATAAAGCTCTCTCCGTCGACAAACCCAACTGCCTCAAAACCGCCTGTTCGCAGCGCGTATACCACCAGATCCCTGATGTTGTCTTCATCTTCTACACAATAAATCATATCTCGTCCTTGTGCTTGCCTGTGATCGAGAATTTAACCCATTCCGCAATATTTGTGGCGTGGTCTCCGATTCTCTCAAGGTATTTGGCGATCATCAAAAGATCCATGGCCTGTCCTCCGCTGTCCGGATTCTCGCGAATCACTTTAAATAAATCATCCTTTACTACAACGAAAAGATCATCCACGATGTCATCTGCCGCGATGACGGATTCCACCAGATCCAGATCTTTGCCAACGAAAGCATCGATGCTACCCGAAACCATTTTCATGGTTTCCCTCGCCATCTGAGGGATGGTCTCCAGCTTCTTAATGAATGGCCCCTCGGACAGGTAGATCGCAATTTCGGAAATGTCTGCAGCCTGGTCGCCGATGCGTTCCATATCTGTAATCATCTTCAGGGCTGCAGATATGAGGCGCAGGTCCTTTGCCACGGGTTGCTGTTGAAGCAACAACTTTAAGCAGAGGCTTTCGATTTCCTTTTCCTTTTCGTCGACCTCCCGGTCTCCTTGCATGACTTGCTTTGCCAGGCCTTTGTCCTGCTCGATCAGAGCCTTGATTGCCTTGTTGATCGAGGCTTCGATCAAGGATCCCATCATGATCAGCTCCGTATTCAGCTGATCCAACTGTATATCAAAACGGTTGCGCATCATCCAAACCTCCCTGTAATATAGTCCTCTGTTCTCTTGTCTTTGGGTATTGAGAACAGGCTTTCGGTATCTCCATATTCCACTACTTCGCCCAGGAGGAAGAAGGCTGTATTGTCGGAAACCCTGGCAGCTTGTTGCATGTTATGGGTTACGATAATAATAGTATAGTCTTCTTTCAGTTCCAGTACAAGGTCTTCAATCTTCGATGTAGAGATGGGATCCAGCGCACTTGTGGGCTCATCCATCAAGAGAACTTCCGGCTCCACAGCCAGTGCGCGGGCAATGCAGACCCTCTGCTGCTGACCTCCGGATATGCTCAGGGCGCTCTTCTTGAGCCTATCCTTTAACTCATCCCAAATAGCCGCATTTCGCAGAGATCTCTCTACGATTTCGTCCAACTTTACCTTGGAGTGGATTCCATGGGTCCTAGGCCCATAAGCAATATTGTCATAGATGCTCATTGGGAAAGGGTTTGGCTTCTGAAACACCATACCCACCCTTTTGCGAAGCAGGTTCACATCCATACCCTTATAAACGTCTTCACCGTCCAGCAGGACTTCTCCTGTTATTCTGCAACCCTCCACTAGGTCATTCATGCGGTTGAGGGTTTTCAAAAATGTGGATTTACCGCAACCGGAAGGCCCGATGAATGCAGTAATCTCTCTTTCCGGAATCGTCATATTGACATCTTTGAGTGCCTGGAAATCACTGTAGAATAAATCTAAATTCTTTATCTTAACTTTTTCTTTGTTCATGCTTTTGTCACCTTCCTTGCAATTGCTGCGGAGAGCGTATTAATCAGTAGTACGATAAGTAGCAATACCACTGCTGTGGCATAAGCCTGATCCGTATTGAAACCTTCGCTTGACAGCAGATACATGTGGACGGATAGTGTACGGGTGGAGGAAAAAAGAGTTTCCGGTATTCGTGCAACTGTGCCTGCTGTGTAAATCAGAGCAGCGGTCTCTCCTACGATGCGACCGATAGCCAGAATCACCCCTGCCAGTATCCCCGGTATCGCGGAAGGGAGAACAATTTTGCCCACAGTCCGCAGTCTGCCTGCACCAATACCAAAGCTGGCTTCCCGATAGCTGTCCGGCACGGCCTTCAGCGCTTCTTCCGATGTTCTCATAATCAGTGGTAGAATCATAATGGACAAAGTGGCACTACCGGCGAAAAGCGAATATCCCATTCCCAGATAGGTCACGAAAAACAACATCCCGAAAAGACCGTACACAATGGATGGAATTCCGGCCAGTGTTTCCGTGGTCAGGCGGATGGCTTCCACCAGCTTGTTACCTCTCTTCGCATATTCTACCAGATAGATCGCAGTAAAAATACCGAAAGGAACGGCGATCACAAGGGACAGAGCGGTCATGACTATCGTATTAACGATTGCCGGGAACATGGAAACGTTATCGGAGGTATATTTCAGGGCGAAGAGTGAGGGTGTGAGATACGGAACCCCTTTCACTAAAATGTACCCGATAAGAAAGAAGAGCATCCCCAAAGTAATGGCAGTGGCCACATATACGAGAGCTTTCAACAAAATGGATGCCAGCTTACCTGATTTAATGAAATAATTGTTACGTTGAAGTAATTCCCTCATATATTTGTCCTCCTTTTCAGAATAGAAAAGGTTAGGTTGATAATTAAAATGAATACGAAGAGAACGACTCCTGTAGCAATGAGAGCGCCTCTGTGCAACTCTGCCGCATATCCCATTTCGATTACGATGTTGGCCGTCATTGTCCGAACCCCTTTCAGAATGCCCACAGGCATTCTCGGTTGATTTCCTGCAACCATGATTACGGCCATGGTCTCTCCGATGGCTCGCCCTACTCCCAAAACCACAGCAGCCACCACTCCTGATTTGGCTGCGGGAAGCACGGTGGCGAATATGGCTCTTTCATGAGTAGCTCCCAAGGCTAAAGATCCTTCATAATAATGGTCCGGCACCGCCCGTATGGCTGATTCACTGACACCGATTATGGTGGGCAGAATCATAATGCCAAGAAGGAAGGAAGCGGTGAGCATGCTGTTTCCGTTGCCCCCGAATAAATCCCGGGTCAAAGGCACCAATACCACCAGACCGAAGAATCCATAAATAACGGAAGGGATTCCTGCAAGGAGCTCTACGCCGGGTTTTAAATAACGGTAAATCATCTTTGGGCAGTAATAAGCCAAGAAGATTGCCGTCAGAATGCCGATAGGGACTCCCACGATTATGGCTCCCAGAGTGACGCTGACGCTTCCTGCAATCATGGGGAGAATGCCGAAGGAAGGAGGTACGTTGCCAGGCGTCCATTGCCGGCCGGTCAAAAAATCGAACAAGCCGATTTCCTTCATCGCCGGGATCCCGTTGGCAAAGAGAAAAATGCAAATAAGCAGAACCGCAAAGATACTTGCTAGTGCGGCCAGCATAAAAACGTTTTTCATTATGGTTTCTTTCATGTGCTTCATATCATTCTCCAAATGTTGTGACAGGGGGACGGGGGTAGTGTCAAGCTTTGGCTTTGACTGGTGAAACTACCCCCGTCCCCCTGTCACCTTCCCTTGTCATATTTATTAAAGTGCATCCCAGGTTGTAGTCTCGCCGATGAATATGGAGGTTACAACATCTGAAGCTATGTTATCTACGGGATTTTCGTTGTTTACTATAACTGCAATTCCATCCATTGCGATTACTACGGGGGTAAGCTGGGCCAGTTCGCTGTCCTTCAGTTCACGGCTGGCCATACCGATGTCGCATGTTCCATCTATTGCTGCTGTCATTCCGGCAGAGGAATCACTGGCTTGGATCTCAATATCTGCAGCACTGTTTATCTGCAAATATCCTTCAACCAGCTTTTCCATTACCGGTGAAACAGAGGAGGAGCCTGCTACAACCAGCTTTCCGGAAGGCATGGAGCCACTGAAGGCTACTGCGCTGTCATCAACAGCGATGTAGCCGTCGTTAACGATGGTCTGCCCTTCCGCGCTCAATATATAATCAATGAAGTCTTGTGCTAATTCAGAAGGCGCACCCTTTGTAGCGATATTGAAGGGTCTGGCTACAGGGTAAGATCCGTTGTTGATGTTCTCAGAAGATGCCACTACACCGTCAATCTTGACAGCTTTCACATTGTCGCTCAAAGATCCGAGGGAAATGTACCCGATTGAGAAGGGGTTGCCGGCAACATTGGTCATTACCACATCTGTCTTGTTTGCGATAACCGCTTCTACGGTTGTGCGGTCTACTTTGTTTCCGTTGGCGTCTTTCTCTTCGATGCCCATGAGCTCAACGAAAGCGCCTCTGGTTCCGGAACCATCTTCACGGGATACGACTGTAATTTCCGAAGAGGTGTCAAATCCATCAGCGTCTCCGCCATTCCCCGCATCTCCGCCACATCCGGTGAGTGCTGCAACTAATGCGAGTCCCAGGACCAGGCTAATAATCAATCTGTATGTTCTTTTCATTTCTTGTCTCCTTTTTGTAATCCAATTAATCTTTTGTTCTTAGGATACTCAAGAAATGTAAACTCTACTATCAGACCATTGTAAAATCTATGTAAAA
>CAYLVS010000052.1:0-2290 GCA_964387185.1 uncultured Oscillospiraceae bacterium
TACATACCAACTGCAATATTATTTTCGAACAGCTCTCTTTTTTCTGGAAATTGTTTTGAATCTTCTCGAATTCCGCCATAATGTCGTGGCGGCTTCCGTTTAGTAGACACTCATCAAAATTACGAATATCACAGTCAGACATTGCATCCGGAGATTCCTCCAATATGGCTTGTTGGAAGCAAGTGTCGCCGGAACCTTTGATTGGCTTATTGAAAATTTGTTCATAATAAACATTTTCCTGAAGAAGGCGCTTCTCTTCAATGAAAGCTTTCGCCCTTAAAATAACCTTTGTGAGTTCTTCCAAATTAATCGGCTTAAGAATATAATCGAATACCGCAAGCCGAAGAGCAGCCTGGGCATAGGAGAATTCCTCATGTCCGCTTATTATTATGATGCAAATATCCGGAACAACCTGCCTTACCCTTTCCGAGAATTCAAGTCCCGTCATAAAGGGCATGCGCACATCCGTGAGAATTAAATCCGGTGGGGAGAGATCGATTAGGGCGAGGGCCTCCATACCATCCTCGGCTGTACTGACCGAGTCAAAACCCAAAGACTCCCAATCGATGTTTGTTGCTAAGCCCTCACGAATGAGATGTTCGTCATCAATAATCAATACATCCATGATGTTCACGCCTTTCCGGGGAGACGATATAAATAGAGAATGAAAGATATTTGAATTATAACAAAAAATCTTTAACTCTTCAAACCGTGTTAGCCTCTTTTTTCGATATTCGTTTTGTGATAACCTGTTTTCAAAGGGGAGAAGAGCAGTGGGCAAGGGTTTCTTGACAATTTTCATCCTAACCATAGTTCTCGCAGTATTTGGATGCGGGGACGGAGAAGCCATGACCTGGGTGCAGAGCAGTGACCATGACACCCATTATGAGGTCAGCGATGCGTTTCGGGATGTGAATGCAAATGCGAGACTCTTTGCAGTATACGAGTATATTGAACCTACGGATATTGATCCGGATCAGGTGAAATGGGTGGGCGTCAATGCCAAAAGGCCGGAGGAACGGCCGCTTCGGGTGGGTTTTTCGCAAATGGAAGTCAACAACGACTGGCGTATCTACGAGAACAACTCTATCTTTCAAGAGGCCGAGGATTTAGGAGTTGAGGTCATTTATCGGGATGCGGAAAGCTCTATTGAAAAGCAGAGTCAGGATATTCTCGATTTAATTAACGAGGGAGTGGATTATCTCATCGTAGCTCCCCGTCAATATTTCGGCCTTGAAGAGGCCTTTGATGCTGCAAGGGAATCGGAGACCCCGGTAATCCTTATAGATAGAACCGCTAACGGAGAAGCAGGAAAAGACTATGTCACATGCATCATGGGAGATTTCATCGATGTGGGCCGCAGAGCCGCCTTGCTTCTGGCAGAGCAGTTTCCGGATCAAAAGATCTGCGTATTCGAAGTGTCCGGCACCATGGGCTCTTCCACTTCATCCTATCTGTCGGAAGGCTTTCGCAGTATAGCCGAACCTCTGGGATGGGAGATAATTACGGTTGACGGCGATTTTGACCGGGCAGGATCCATTGAGCCCATACAGGAAGTGCTGATATCTGACAGAGACAAAATCGATGCGGTCTTTACGCATATTGATGATTCGGCGATTGCAGCGATTCAGGCGATGCGATCCGTGGGTCTGACGCCCGGAAGCCAAATTGCCGCGGGTGAAATACCTATCGTATCTATGGGTGGATACAAGGATGCTATGAAAGCCATTCTTTCCGGCGAAATGCTGGCTACTATCGAATGCTCTCCTCGATTTGGGCCTATTGTATTTCATTTTATTCAGCGTTTAGAGGAGAGCGAAAGGGTTCGTTCCCGAATTGTCATGCCGGGGAAAACCTACGATATCACCAACGTACAGAAATACATTTCAACGGAGGGATATTGAGTATGTTGGGGAAATATGCCCAGGTCCTTCTCCGGGGAAAAAGGGAATCCATCTATAGTAGCCTATTGGTTTATTTTATTCTTTTTGCGCTGATTCCCACCTTGATCCTAAACTTTGTATATTATGGCCTAGCCTCAAAATCCATTAACGATGCCATCACCAAACTTGGTAACGAGATGATCGTAAAAGTATGCGGGGAACTAAATTATTTCTTTGAATCGGTCATCAGAGTTGGTGATGTAGCAGCGGACAATCAGCATATTCAAACGGCGCTACGCATGGATTTTGGGCCAGACATCGCATTGCGCTACTCCAAGGATCTGGAAATGGATGCAGAACTGTACTTCGCCAGCTTCCTTCAACCAAAAATTGAAGGCCTTAGCGTT
>CAYLVS010000052.1:2360-9615 GCA_964387185.1 uncultured Oscillospiraceae bacterium
AATCTTACGATAGAACCTTCCTGAATCAGGTGCATAAAGATCAGGATTGGTATAAAACAATAGAAGAAAGTAAGGGCTATGTATGGTTCCCACCGCACCAGGGCCAATTTGCTAATGTGAGCGATGTGGAACGGGAAGCCTTCGTAAGTTGCGGGAGAGCGATTATTGACAAGGCTACGGGAGAAGTAAACGGTGTTTTGTTGATTGATATCAATGAAAAGGTAATCAAGGACATCATTTCAGCTGAAGTGGGAGAATCGGGATATGTGCTCATTCTGGATGTGGACAACAATGTTATCATTAGCACCATAGATATGAAAGGGAAACTGATCGGGATCGAGAATATACAGAACAGTGAAAGAAAATCATTTACGATAGATTTGCAGGTTAAAAACGGTGGAAAAGCCTCCTCTCAATCCGTGATTGCCACCTATCAGGAGATGCCTGTCACGGGATGGAAAGTAATGGGGATCATTCCTGTGAAACAGCTGAACCAATGGGGAAATATCCTGCTTCTGCTTACAGGACTCTTGACCATTGTCATTGTGGGGCTGGCTGTGTATACAGCGATTAGGACATCCAACCGGGTCACCAAACCCATCACCAATCTGCGGTTGGCCATGGGGCAAGTGGAAAAAGGTGACATGGAAGTCAATATTACGACGGACAGCCACTACGAAGAAGTTAATGAACTGGCCGGCAGTTTCAACATTATGGTCGCAAAGGTGAAGGGATTGATGAACCGTATTTATGAAGACCAGAGGAAGCTGCGAAAAGCGGAGTTAAAAGTGCTGCAATCACAAATCAATCCCCATTTTCTGTACAACACTCTTGATTCCATCCTTTGGCTCAACCGATCAGGGAAGCAGCAGGAAGTAGAGATTCTTGTTGAATCTCTTACAACCTTCTTCCGGGTGGGTATCAGCCGGGGTAAGGATATCATTACCATAGAAGAAGAAGTAAAGCATCTGGAAAGCTATTTGAGGATTCAGCATATCCGATACGGAGATCGTTTTCAATACAGCATTAACGTCAAAGAGGAAGCGCTGGGCTGTCTGGTACCCAAGCTGATCCTCCAGCCGCTGGCGGAAAATTCCATTTATCATGGAGTTAAATTGAAAAAGACCAACTGCCGCATTGACACTCGGATTGAAAAAACGAGGGACAGAATCATCATGATCATGGAAGATTCCGGTGCCGGAATGAGTCGGGAGAAGGTATCCCTGCTGAACAGGGCTCTCGAGGGAGAAACAATCCCGGGCTTCGAACTTTATGGGGTACGAAATATAAAGGAACGGCTGCAAATCCTACTTAAGGGCGATGTCAGCATGATATATGAAAGCAGGGAAGGAGAAGGAACTCGCGTAACGATTTCCATCCCTGAGACCTTCCTTGAGACTGTAAACGAATAGGGGCTTATGGAAATAATATCAGAAAACTAAAGGAGGAAACAAATATGAAAGCTTTGGTCAAAACAAAAGAAGGTCAGGGCAATGTCTACCTCATGGAGGTCCCGGAACCGCAGGCAGGACCCGGGCAAGTAAAAGTCCGCGTGGCAGCGGTGGGGATCTGCGGGACGGATGTAAAAATTCATCACGGCGATACCTGGAGCAATCCTCCTGTCATCCTTGGCCACGAATTCAGCGGTGTCGTTGAGGAAGTGGGGGAAGGTGTTACCCATGTAAAACCTGGGGATAGGGTGGTTTCTGAGACCGCACAGATTATATGCGGCAATTGCTATTATTGCAATACGGGAAATCAACTCATGTGCCCCCAGCGCCTGTCCATTGGCTACGGCACCAACGGAGCCATGGCAAAATATTGCGTAGTGCGGAAAGAAATTATCCATAAGCTTCCGGATTCCATAAGCTTGGATGAAGCGTCTCTCTGTGAACCGGCCGCCGTTGCCGTACACGCGGTCTACGACACAGTGAAACTCTACCCCACAGATATGGCTGTGGTCATGGGGCCGGGTCCCATAGGGCTTCTGGTTGCTCAGGTCGTTAAAGGATTTGGCTGTACCGTGGTGCTTACCGGTACCGATAAAGATGCCGACAGGCTTAAACTGGCAAAGCAGATCGGCATTGATTATACTCTCGACACCACAAAAGAGGATTTGGCAGTAAAAGTGCAGGAACTGACCGGTGGGATGGGAGCGGATGTGGTATACGACTGTTCCGGCGCAGCTCCGGCTATCCGCACCGGCATGAACGCATTAAAGAAAATGGGTGCATTGGTTCAAGTCGGTCTGACGAAGCAGGATTTGGAGATTGAGTATGGACTGCTCACCCAGAGGCAGATCAGTCTCATAGGAACCTTTGGACACAACTGGAAAGCATGGGAGATTGCGATTCAGTTAATAAAAGAAGGGAAGCTAAACGTTTCCGATCTGATCAGCCATCATTTTAAACTGGAGGACTGGGAAGAAGCATTCAATATTGCCGGAAAACAGGAAGGGATCAAGCTGGTGATTCATCCGTGAATATGATCGACTGTAGGAGGAGAATATGAACAAAAAAGAGCAGAGGATGCTGGAGGTATTTGAAACAAAAGAAGGGATATTTCAACTGATGCCGGCTTTTGTCTACCGAAAGAATTCTAGGCCCGGAAAGCGTCTCCGTCTTCATCCGGACGATTATTATGCCTGTGCGCCAGAACGGGGTACTATCGAAGTTCGTTTTCTTTCCAGTGTAATCCGAGGTGGCTATGATCCACTGACACCGGAAGATGAAGGTTTGAGCTATATTTCTCTGGATGAAAGCGATCCAGAGAACAGGATTTTGCTGCGGGATGCCATCGATATACTTGGGAGTGATATCATTGGAGAGGAGCTTTGGGAGCAATACGGAACCTTTCCTATGAACGCTAAATTCTTCGACTTTGGGGGACCATTATTCCATCATCTGCACCTGGATTTTGACGCGGCGGCAAGGGTGGGCAAGAGCGGAAAAGCAGAAGGCTACTTCTATCCCATCCAGTACAACAGCTACTTAGGCACATTTCCTTATACCTTCTTCGGGTTTTCCCCGGACGTGACCAAAGGGGAAGTGAGACAGCGGATGGAACTATTCCTGAAAGGAGACAATCGGCTTACGGAGCTCTCAAGAGCATATCGGATTGAGATGGAAACGGGATGGTACACTCCGCCCGGAGTGCTTCACGCGCCGGGATCCTGCCTGACTTATGAACCTCAGCTGAACAGCGATGCTTCCTCCGTCTTTGAGAATGTCACGGAGGGGGAGCGGAACGGTTTCGGTTCCCTTACCGGGGATTGTCCGGAGGATAGAAAATTTGACCTGGATTACATTATGAGCTTGCTGGATTGGGAAAAGAATGTAGATCCGCATTACCGGAAGCATAATTTCCGGCCCAAGGTGCAAATCTCATCGGATGTAGATCATGAAGAGCACTGGATCATGTATGGAAATCCCTATATTTCTGCGAAACAGCTTACCGTGAGGCCCGGGAAAAGTGTATTGATCAAAGATAAAGCGTCCTATGGGTGCATACTGGTTCAGGGTCATGGCAGGTTTGGCAGCCACGACTGTGAGACACCGATTTTGATTCGACTGGGGCAAATGACCGCCGACGAATTCTTTGTATCGGAAGAGCGCGCAAAGAAGGGTGTTTTCATACAAAACATGTCCAAATACGAACCTCTGGTAATGCTTAAGCACTTTGGATCCAACAATACATATGACAATAGGTGTGACGCGAATCAGCCGGATTGATAGAAAACAAATAATTCTGAATAAAAATTTGAAATAAGTCTGAAAGATATTTAATTTATATTTTCAGACTTTTTCTATATCATCATAGTTGAAAGAATATGAGATGGTGGTAAAAAGTCAGGAAGGGACGATATGGTGAATAGACAAAAAACAACCGGAACGGTAATTCGAACAATGATGCAGCAGACGGAGTTCGTGTTGATCATCCTGATCGTGATAATGTGCATCTTACTCAATTCGATTAATGAAGGATTCTTCACGGCGGCAAACTTCAGATCCATGTCACGGGGATTTACCATCGAAGGCTTTATTGTTATTGGCATGTGTTTCCTGCTGATTACAGGTGTTTTCGATATTTCGGTAGCTTCTGTGATGGCAGTGGCAGGTTATGTTTTCACATCCTTTGCAATGGCGGGCGTCAATACCTGGATTGCTCTCCTTCTGGCTCTCGCTGCAGGAGGATTTATAGGCCTGTGCAATGGTCTTATTATCACAAAGCTCAAGGTAAATCCTTTCATTACAACCCTTGCGACAATGACGATTTGCCGGGGATTAGTCCTGGCCATATCCCAGGGAAACCCGATCCGACTGTCCACGCCGCAATTCAACGCTTTCAGCGCAGCAGAAATCAAGGGGATTCCGGTAATGTTCATTGTGCTGGTCATCGTTCTGATCGCGCTGGATCTCATGCTGCGAAAGGTAAGATGGTTTCGCCAGCTCTACTTTATCGGCGGCAACGAGAATTCTGCTGAACTGACGGGAATCAACGTTATGAGGATGCGCTTGATATTGTATGTAATTATCGGCGCCTTGGCAGCACTTGGGGGCGCCCTCTCCTCTTCAAGGCTTTCTGCTTCCGTCCCCACCGCTTATGTGGGAACGGAAATGAAACTTATGGTCGCCTGTGTCATCGGAGGCTGCTCCCTCAACGGCGGCAGCGGAACTCTATTTGGCGCCGCTTTGGGATTGGCATTCTTGTTTTTACTGGACAACGGTATGGTGATGATGGGGATTGATATTTATTGGTTCCAAGGAATTCTGGGGGTCTTCCTCATCGCAGTGGTATTAATCAATACCTTCTCAATCACCTCTGTAGAAATGAGTCACAAGAGAGCGAGGGAGCAGGGGGCTCGTTTGTCATAACAACGGTTAGTTGCCATTATTGGCTAACGCATAGAGTATAAGGAGGAAGAAGAATGAACAAGAGAAAGATTTTGGCCTTGTTACTGGCTCTGGCAATGGTTCTTGCCGCATTCACCGCATGCGGTGGTACGGAAGAGGGAGAACCTGCTTCGAGCGAAGGTGGTGAAAGTGCAGCTCCAACCATCGACGGAGAAATTGCATATGTTTCCTACTATACTACAATTCCATATTGGAACGACGGTCTCCGGGGCCTGGAAGCCGCTGCAGAAGATCTGGGCCTTGAGTTCAACAGAGCAAACAACTTTTACGGACCCACAGACGGAAGTGGTGCTGACCAGGCAAGAATCATTGATGAACTGGTTGCCAAAGGTGTGAAAGGAATTATCGTATCCCCCATTGACGGCGATGCGATTCTCGGCGCCTGTGAAAACGCAATGGAAAAGGGAATCCCAATCATCACAGTAATCAGTGGTATGAACGATACCTCTACATACTATGGTGAATTGGGCGCATCCAATTTCAATGTTGGCGTCACCGGCGGCACCTATGCTGCGGACCTCATCGGGGGTCAGGGAAAAGTCGGCATCTTGACGATTCCCGGCGTTCCCGTGCACGACCAGCGCTCACAGGGTTATGTAGATACTCTGAAAACTTATCCGGGAATCGAAGTTTTGCCTCTGGTAAATACAGATGCAGATCCTGCAAAGGGCCAGGAAAGGGCCGCTGCTCTTATTCAGGCCAATCCGGACCTTAAGGTTCTCATTGGTACCGACTCCGTCGGCGGCGCAGCAGCAGCGAGAGCTGTGAAGGAAGCCGGAAAAGCCGGAGAAATCGTTGTAATCGGAATGGATCGTGATGAGGATCTGCTTGGCTATATCAAGGAAGGCACAGTCACCGCATCCGTAGCTTCTAAATCATTTTCAACAAAATACATGGCCATGCAGTATATGTATTGGATCTTGACAGATGCAATGGAAGACATCGGCTATGGAATTACAAACGTGGCCAATGGCATTCCGCCCATTCCCCTTGTGACGGATACCGGCACCATGGTAATTGATTCAAGTAATGTCGACCTATTTATTGATGCTCTTGCCGAATAATTTAATGAGTTGAACCTATGTCCTCCTGCCTTCCGGCAGGGGGACAATAACAAGATTGGGGTTGTCTATGGAAAAGAATGCTTTGCTTTCAATCAGAAACATATCAAAGCGATTTGGCGGAACACAAGCACTGAACGATGTTTCCTTTGATATTGAAGAAGGGGAGATTCACGCGCTACTGGGGGAGAACGGAGCAGGGAAATCAACCTTAATTAAAATCATCTCCGGTGTTGTTGCCAAAGACAGCGGAGAAATTCTGCTGGGAGGAGAGCCGCTGTATGTGAAGAATCCGCAGCAGGCCCGTGCCGAGGGAATTAACGTAGTGTATCAGGAGTTATCACTTGTCCCCAGCTTGAGTATAGCAGAAAACATTTGCGCATCAAACGAGAAGATGAACACCTTTAAATGGATGAACCTGAATGATCTGGGAGAGGATGTGATGTCCATCTTAGGTATGCTGAAGGCAGATCCTAAAACACCGGTAAAGGCCTTAGGCATTGGAGCCCAACAGATGGTTGAGATCGCCGGAGCAATCTGCCGAAACTGCAGGCTGCTAATCCTGGATGAGCCCACTGCATCTCTTACGGATGAAGAGATAGAAGAACTTTATAAGATTATGACCATGCTAAAGCAACATGGAACGACAATTATTTACATCAGCCATAAGTTATCCGAGGTTTTCGATATTGCAGACAGAGCGACGGTATTGAAAGACGGCAGGTTTGTGACTACGGCAAATGTAAAGGATCTGGATGAAAAAACATTAGTGCGTTTGATGACAGGACGGGACCTCACGGAGATGTTTCCGCCCAAAGCGAACAACATCGGGCCTGTAGTGCTGGATGTGAAAGATTATTCGGGTCCGGGCTTCAATAATATTTCATTCCAACTTCGTGAGGGTGAAATTCTTGGCCTTGCCGGCCTGGCAGGAGCAGGACGTACCGAGCTTTGCACCACCCTCTTCGGTGTGCAAAAGGCCTACGGAGGGACGATTAAGCTATTTGAAAAAGAATATAAGCCGCGTAGAGTCAAGGATGCAATGAGAGCCGGTATCGGTTATCTGCCGGAGGACAGGAAGCATGCAGGCGCATTTATGCAGATGAGTATAAAAGAGAATAGCGTGGCGGCTACTATAGATGACATAACGAATGGTGGCATGATCAACAACAAACTGGCTAAGCAGAACACCCTGTCAATGATACAGAAGCTCAGTACAAAAATAGGATCCATCAATGACAGAATCCTGTCTCTTTCGGGAGGGAACCAGCAGAAGATCAT
>CAYLVS010000053.1:0-7856 GCA_964387185.1 uncultured Oscillospiraceae bacterium
AAATGAAATCAATGGTTTTATCTTTTCTTCCTATGTAGAAGACATCCTGGGGCCGAGGCTCTTTGATTATGGATACGGACCTTTTCGCTGGGTTTGCCTTTCGGGGAAACCGGAGGACCTGAGACGAACAGATTTGGCAGCAATGGAGTGCATCGATCCGGAACGCAGGTATCAGGATCGTGACAACTACAACTGGATACGGGATGCGGAGCAGAATCAGCTGGTGGTGGGTTCTCAAGCGAGGATTCTCTATCAGGATGCCCTGGGCAGAAGGGATATCGCCCTTCGTTTCAATCAATTGGTTCGCGATGGAGAGTGTGGCCCTATCATGTTGGGTCGGGATCATCACGACACCGGCGGAACGGACTCACCCTTCCGGGAGACATCCAATATCAAGGATGGCAGCAATATTATGGCGGACATGTCCACTCAAGTATTTGCAGGAAATTGCGCCAGAGGTATGAGCCTGGTTGCACTGCACAACGGAGGCGGAGTCGGGATCGGCAAAGCGATCAATGGCGGTTTTGGAATGGTGTTGGACGGCAGTGAGAGAGTGGATGAAATACTCAGAAGTGCCATGCCTTGGGATGTGATGGGTGGCGTTGCTAGGAGGGCTTGGGCGAGAAATGAAAATGCGGTTGATACCTGTATGGATTACAATCGCATGGGAAGTGAAAACCACATCACGCTCCCCTTTGTAGCGGAGGATGAATCCAAACTGGCGGACTATGTTCACAACCGATATAGGGATAAACTTTAGTGGTGGGACTTTGCTCCGACGGAAAATAATATGTTAACCCATGAGACGAAATATAGGAGACAGGATATGAGTATGAGCAGAATTATGGAATGCGTACCGAATTTCAGCGAAGGAAGGGATCTTGCAAAGATAGAGAAAATCGCAGATGCCTTCCGAGGCAAGCAGGGTGTTAAGCTGCTTGACTATTCTTCCGATGCGGATCACAATCGCAGCGTCATCACGGTGGTTGGAGAACCGGAAGCCCTTGGTGCTGCTGTGGTAGAAGCAATCGGTATTGCCAGAGATATCATTGATATGAACCGGCATGAAGGTCAGCATCCCAGGATGGGGGCGGCTGATGTGGTACCCTTTATCCCTATCCGGAATGTCACTATGGAGGATGCCATGGCCCTCTCCAGGGCAGTAGGCAAAGAAGTGGGAGATAAATTCGGCATCCCTGTATTTTTCTACGAGAAATCAGCATCCGCCCCTCATAGAGAGAATCTGGCGGAAGTGCGCAAGGGGCAGTATGAAGGTCTTGCGGAAAAGATGAAAATCGCTGAATATTGGACGCCTGACTTCGGCCCGAATAGCCCACATGCCACCTTCGGTGCCGTAGCAATCGGAGCCAGAATGCCTCTTTGTGCGTATAATGTGAACCTTGGAACCGACAACCTGGAAATCGCCTCGGCAATTGCAAAGAAGGTGCGTCATATTGGAGGCGGGCTTCGTTTCTGCAAGGCTATGGGCGTTGAACTGACAGAGAGGAAGCAAACCCAGGTGTCCATGAATTTGACGGACTTCACAAAGACGACGATTTACAGTGCAATTGAAATGGTTCGCATGGAAGCGGCCAGGTATGGCGTGCCCGTGGTTGGAAGTGAGATTATCGGTCTCGTGCCACAGCAGGCTCTCATCGATTGTGCTGAATACTACCTGGGAATTGAAAACTTTTCCTACGATCAAATAATAGAAAACCGCATCATGGAATAGGTAGTTACCGTTCATACCCGCATCCGCCTGCCGGGTGAATTTCCACGGATGCTTGACCATGAATGGTGTGAACAGTAACGATTTGTGTGAAAAGTAGGGGACGATGTCTACATCGTCCCGAACCAGTTTGAAAGGTGACAACAGAATGTCAAAGAAAATTTTAATTCATGCAAGCCAGTTGGTGACCTGCAGTGGATTTGCGGCCAAGAGGGGCCAAGAAATGCAGGACCTCCACGTGATAGAAGATGGGGCGGTTCTCATTGAGGACGGATTAATTGCTGCGGTAGGAACTACGGAGGAACTGCTGTCCGATGCTGCAGGAGCAGAGGTTATTGACTGCAGCGGTAAAGCTGTTTTGCCGGGTTTTGTAGATTCCCATACCCACCTGATCTTTGGAGGCTACCGGCCTGAGGAATTTTCCTGGCGGCTTTCGGGAGTCAGTTATATGGACATCATGCAGCGGGGAGGCGGCATCAATGCCACCACAACTCCTACGAGATCTGCAACCCTGGAGGAGTTAAAAGAGGATGGGCGGAAGCGGTTAACTTCCATGCTCGGCTTTGGTGTTACCACCGTAGAAGGCAAGAGTGGTTACGGCCTTGACAAAGATACAGAGATCAAACAGCTGGTGGCCATGAGACAACTAAACGAGGAGCAGTCCGTGGATATTGTGGCTACTTTCATGGGAGCCCACGCCGTCCCCGATGAGTTTAAGGGGAGGACCGATGCATATGTGGATTTCATAATAAAAGAGGTACTTCCCGAGGTAGCAAAACATAAGCTTGCAGAATTTTGCGATGTGTTCTGTGAGGCCAACGTATTCGATATTGAACAGTCACGAAAACTTCTTTTAGCTGCTAAAAGTCATGGAATGGAAGTCAAGCTTCATGCAGATGAAATCGTTCGAATCGGTGGTGCGGAACTGGCGGCGGAGCTTAGTGCTGTTTCAGCAGATCACCTGCTTCAGGCATCGGATGAGGGGATTGGAAAGATGGCGGAAAAAGGTGTTATCGCTACACTGCTTCCGGCAACCGCCTTCAGTCTGAAGGAACCTTATGCCAGAGCCAGGGTGATGATCGACAGGGGTTGCGCTGTAGCCTTGGCGACAGATTTCAATCCGGGAAGCTGCTTTACAAATTCAGTTCCGTTGCTCTTCGCTCTGGCGACAATCTATATGGGTATGACCATCGAGGAAGCGATTACAGCAATGACCATCAACGGCGCTGCCGCACTAAAAAGAGAAGCCCATGTGGGCAGCATAGATGTGGGTAAAAAAGCAGATCTCATTGTTTTGGAGTTCCCCAAGTATCAGTTTCTCAACTACCATTTTGCAGTGAACATTGTTGAGAGAGTGTTAAAAGCAGGCGAACTCGTATATGATAAACGCAGATGTAGCGAGAGATATTAGAAAGGCGGAAATTATGTTTAAAGAACTAACGATCAATCAATTTATAGAGAACCTGGCGTCGGATTCGCCGGTTCCCGGCGGCGGCAGTGCAGCCGCTCTAGCCGGTGCAACAGCAGCTGGCCTCATAGCAATGGTGGCGTCTTTAACAGTGGCAAAAACCGGTTATGAAGAGCATTGGGACGAGATGGCCAGCGTCAAAGAGGAGATGGATCAAGCCAAGGACTTCTTTCTTAACGCCATGGATGAGGATGCGGGATCTTATGCAAAGGTTATCGACTGCTTTATGATGCCAAAAAACACCGATGAGGAGAAGGCTTGCCGCTTACAGGCCATTCAGGATACGCTCTACGGGGCTGCAGTAGTACCCTTACAAATAGCTGAAAAAGCAGCTGATCTATTCAAATTTGCTGAAATCGTAATCGAGAAGGGCAATAAAAATGCCGCTTCCGACGGTGCGGTAGCGGCACTGATGGCTCGCGCTTCTCTAAGGGGAGCATTATATAATGTGAGGATCAACGCTTCCTCGCTCAAAGATCAGGAACGTAAAACCAATTTGTTGAAAAAAGCCGACGGCCTTGAAAAAAGATCAGCCCAGGCAGAGTCAACGGTGTTGAAACTTATGGAATTTTAAGAGGCTACGGCTGCTTCCAATGCCAGCTTCATCATATCCGTAAAGGATTTTTCGCGTTCTTCCGCTGTGAGCCTGCCTCCGGTAACGAAATGATCGCTGATTGTGACCATTGCCAGGGCCTTGGCTCCCAGTCGGGCTGCGTTCATGTAAAGGGCGGCAGCTTCCATTTCTACGCCCATGACGCCCATCTTGGCCCAACTCTTCCACCATTCCGGGTCATCCTCGTAAAACACATCACAGGAAACGATGTTGCCCGCACGAATGGGGATATCTGCTTTGTCAGAAGCCTCTTTCACTTTAATTAAGAGGTCATAGTCGCAACAAGGGGCAAAATGACCGGGAATATTATAGGTGTGCTGCCAGGCAGAATCCGTCGATGCGCTTAGACCAACCACGATATCCATTAACTTGATGTCCTCGTGGAAAGAGCCGGCTGATCCCACTCGAATCAGATTACGAACTCCATATTCTGTAATGAGTTCATAGCTGTATATACCCATGGAGGGCATTCCCATCCCCGAGCCTTGTACAGAAACCGGCACGCCTTTGTAGGTGCCGGTGAATCCCAGCATACCGCGAATCTCATTATAGCATCTGGGGCTGTCCAAAAATGTTTCTGCTATGAATTTTGCTCGCAGAGGGTCTCCCGGCAACAGGATGGATTCTGCAATTTCACCTTTCTTTGCGGCATTGATATGGGCTGTGCTCATGTCTCTTCTCCTTTATTACAGATATTTATAAATGTCTTCACACTCTGCTTGCTGTGCAGTAGATAAAGTATAACATAAAAGGGGATAATATTGGAATAAATAGCCATCCGGTTTCATAAAATATAGGTTAACCATAGTTTCTATATTAATGTGCAAATTTAGTTACTGTTCACACCTCACACGTAAATAATTGTCCTTTACGCGGCATGGAGCTTGGGTTATTATGGATGTAATAAATCATGGAGGAGTATTGACAATGAAAGAGAATCCGCTGAAAGGGAACTTTTACGAGGTCGAAGAAACTATATCATTGAAGCATATGCTTAGTAACAGTGCGGAGCGGTATGGGGAAAGACCTGCCTTTCTTGTGAAAAAGGAAAGGGGAGGCGACTATGAAGGGATTAAATACTCCCAACTGAAAACGGATGTGGATGCTCTTGGAACCGGACTGTTGGATTTAGAACTCGCTGGTTCAAAGATAGCCATTATCGGTGAAAATTGCTATGAGTGGATCGTAACCTATCTCGCAGTCGTAAATGGCGTAGGTGTTGTCGTACCTCTGGATAAAGAACTTAATCAGGAGGAGATTTACAACCTGCTGAAAACGGCAGAATGCGATGCGGTTTTTTTTACAAATACTTACGAAGCAATTTTCAAGGATTATCCAATCAAGAATAAGATTCGGATGAAGGTATACGGGGACAGAACAGATCCTTCTGAACCCCTTGCAGTAGAACCGGCCGTGGAGGGGATTCTCAACTGGACAAGCCTGGCAGCCAGGGGGGAAACCTTGCTGCAGCAGGGAGACAGAAGATTCTTAGACAATGTTCCGAATCCGGAAGAAATGAGGATGTTGCTGTTCAGTTCCGGAACTACGGGAACGGCTAAGGGCGTTATGCTCTGCCACAGAAATATAGTGAACAATATCTTGGATACCCGCAGAATCGTCAAGCTCACACCGGAGGACAGAACTCTTTCTCTTCTGCCCATCCACCATACCTTTGAAAACACCTTGGGCATGCTCCTCATACTATACAGTGGTGCTTCCGCTGCTTTTTGTGAGGGGTTGAAATATGTTGCGAAGAACTTTGCAGAAGCTGAAGCCACGGTGCTGATAGGCGTACCTCTGATCTTTGAGTCTATTTATAATAAAATCTGGAAGCAAGCGGAGAAGAGCAACCTCACAGGGGCCCTAAAGAAAGCCATCAAGCTGAGCCGATTTCTAAAGGCTATGGGAATCTCTGCGGAAAGAAAGTTATTCAAGACGATTCATGCAAGCTTCGGCGGCAAGCTCCGTATGATGGTTACCGGGGCAGCTGCTATAGACCCCAATGTATGCCGTGGCTTTGAAGACTTTGGGATAGCAGTGCTTCAGGGATATGGGCTGACTGAGTGCTCTCCATTAGTTTCAGGAACCCCGGACTATTCCAATCGGCGGAAGAAAGCCGGTTCGGTTGGTCCCGTCGTTCCCAGCGGCGAGCTAAAGATAGTGGACCCCGATGAAGACGGCATCGGTGAAGTCGTGTTCAAAGGTCCCAATGTGATGCTGGGTTACTATAAAATGCCGGAAGAAACGGCGAATGTATTGGTCGACGGATGGTTCTATACCGGTGATCTGGGCTTCCTGGATGAGGATGGATGGCTCTACCTGACGGGCAGGAAAAAGAACGTTATCGTAACGAAAACCGGTAAGAATATTTACCCAGAGGAGATTGAGCTCTATGTAAACCGGAATAAATACGTTCAGGAAAGCATGGTCCATGGGGTGGATGAAGACGAGGACGCAGGAACCATTGTAGGGGTCCAGGTGCATCCGGCTTATGAAACGATCTACGAAGATTTTGGTGCCGAATATGACGATGCCAGCGTTTATCAGCTGATAAAAGAGGTGATTAAAGACGTCAACCTGAAGCTACCTGTCTACAAGCGGATTCGGAATGTCAGCATAAGAAAAGATGAGTTCATCAAAACCACCACTAAGAAGATCAAACGCTTCAAGAACATTACAAAGTAGACCGCCTAGAGTATTAGATTGATTTGAATAAGATTACTCCAGAAACGCCACGGTTCCAACCGTGGCGTTTAATTCTGCCTTCATACCCATAGGGATGGTAATCTGAGGGTAAATGTGCCCACTTCTGAAGTTATTGATGGTGGGTATCCCAAGAGGGCGAAGGGTCTGATCAAAAACCTGGGACAGGGATAAAGTCCTGTCGGGATCTCCCGTTTCTTCCGGCATATCGGCGAAGGTGCCTAAAATGATCCCGGCTGCATCTTTGAGCTTACCTGCCAGCTTCAGCGCTGTCAGGTTTCTGTCAATGCGATAAGGCAGTTCATCCACATCCTCTATGAAAAGGATTTTGCCTTTCGTATCCACCTCATATTGCGATCCCAAAGCAGCAGCCATCACAGAGAGATTCCCCCCGGTGATTTGTCCCCGAGCCGTTCCCGGACATAGGATCTCGACTTCCTCCTTGGGAGGGTTTTGAACGATTCCCGGTGGTGAACCGTGAAATATCGCAGCAGAGAGACTCTCTAAAGAAAAATAATCCATTGTGTGGTATCCCCTCGAGGGCATAGGACCATGGTAGGTGATTAGGTCACAGAGCTTGTTAAACACCGTATGCAACGCAGTGATATCACTGTAACCGACAAAGATCTTGGGATGACATTTTATATTGTCATAATCCAGCAAAGGCAAAACCCGCGTTGCACCATACCCACCTCGAATGCAGAAAATACCTCGGATAGAGGAGTCGAGAAAGGCATCGTTTACATCCCTTGCCCGGGCTTCATCCGTGCCGGATAAGTAACCGTTCTTCATGAAACAGCTTGGGAAAGGAACCGGATGCAATCCAAGAAATTGAATGGACTTCCGTGCAGCTTCCATCTTCTCTTCCGTTACCGGAGAAGACGGTGCGATAAGAGCAACCGGATCCCCCTGCTTTAATGGGTTTGGCTTTTTCATAGTCGTTTCCCTTTCTGCTTGTAGAGTCTATCTTATATATTTATAGCGGATGCCTACATAATATGATTTCATATCCTGTCCATCTCCTTAATTAAGCCCCCAATTTGCACTGTAAATTGTTGGCGGACTTATGCACGGAAATCACAAATTTGTAATTTGTAGATTTCTACTGCAATAAAATAGATCGAGATAGATTAAGGAGGAAGATAAATGGATCTTGGACATTTAAAGCAACAGGCCACGGATGCTGCTGTACAGGCAATTGAGCTCCGAAGGGAATTGCATAGGTGGCCGGAAGCGGGGAATGAAGAGTTTCGAACAGTTAAAATCATAGAAGAAGAGCTTAAGAATTTAGGTTTGACGGTTCAGTATCCGCTTCCCACGGGACTGCTATGTACGATACTCTG
>CAYLVS010000053.1:7866-9587 GCA_964387185.1 uncultured Oscillospiraceae bacterium
CACCGAGGGCATGTATGAGGGAATCGCCGGGGAAAAGGCCATCGCACTGCGTGCTGATATCGATGGCCTCCCGATAAAGGAGAGACTACGGTTGCCTTATTCCTCTTCCGTAGAGGGTTTCATGCATGCCTGCGGCCATGATGTACATACTGCGATTTTATTAGGAACGGCAAGGGTTATCGCGAATAATAAACATTTATTAAAGAGGGATGTTAAACTATTGTTTCAGCCGGCGGAAGAGACCTCGGGAGGAGCGGAAAGGATGATAGCAGCGGGCTGCTTGCGAAACCCCGATATAGAATATATCTATGGGCTGCATATCAAACCGGAGCTGCCCGCCGGTCAGATTGGATTTCAATACGGACGTGTCCACGCTGCATCTGATATGTTTCACATTATTATCAAAGGACGGAGCAGTCATGGTGCCTCTCCGGAGAAAGGGATAGATGCTCTTCTGACGGGTTGTCAGGTAGTAAGCAGTCTGCAGACTGCCGTAAGCAGATCCACGAGTGCCACAGATCCGGCTGTGCTGACGGTGGGTGCCTTTTACAGCGGAACTGCGGGAAATGTGATAGCTGATGAGACGATTCTCGAGGGAACGATACGTAGCTTTGATCCGGAGGTGAGTAATTTACTTAAGCAGAGAACAGAGGATATCGTCAAGTATACAGCATTGGCATCGGGCGCAGAAGGTCAGGTAACTTTTATAAAAGGATATCCGACCCTGATTAACGACAAGGCAGCCACGAACCATCTGGTGCAGTTGGCCCGAGAACTCATCGGCAGTGAGAATTTGATTGAAATAAAAAAGCCTTCCATGAGCGTAGAGGACTTTTCCTATTATCTCCATAATGCAAAAGGATCGTTCTTTTTTCTGGGCAGTGGATTTCCCCACCGTGAAAACCCGCCAATTCATTCGGATAATCTTTACATCAATGAAGATTGCATAGAGACAGGTATTTTGCTCATGTCTGCCTTATGCTTCCAATAAAATAGAAATAAAAAAGCCGGGAGACACTTCCGGCTTTTCTACGTTTTCACTTTTCGTGCATTTAACTTATGCACAGGTGGGGACGGGTGAGCATTATTCTGTCTTTGCTTTGTTAAATTGCTTCATCATGCGAGAGACTTTTCTCGATGCGGCATTCTTATGAATGGTTCCTTTGGAAGCAGCCTGCATCAATTTTTTCTCTGCTAAAGCCAATTTTTCAGCAGCGACAGCCATGTCTTTTTCTGCAACGGACTTATCAAAACCTTTAACGACTTCTTTCAGATGAGTTTTTACTCTTCTGTTTGCCGCGGTCTTTTTTGCGATAACATTGATCCGTTTCTTTGCAGATTTGATATTTGCCATATTATTCACCCCACTTTCACGAAATATAGCCTCACAAAGTATATCTGAATAGAGTTATAAAATCAAGTACAAAATAGGAAAAAAGATACGGAGGCGGTGCAATGAATTACAGGACGGACTTGGCGATAGAAAACAAGGAAATGATTGATGAAAGCAACAAAGGTAAAAAAATAGAAATTCCGGGAGTTGAGGTCGATGTGGATCAATACGATTCCGATGTGAAGGTGACTAGGATTAAGGTTGCAGACGAAGCGGGCAGCAGAACTATGGGGAAGCCAATGGGCAATTACATTACAATCGAAGTGCAGGATCTGGTGGACGGAGAGGAAGAAGTAAAAGTGGCGGCAGTAAAGGCATTGACTGCGGA
>CAYLVS010000054.1:0-8999 GCA_964387185.1 uncultured Oscillospiraceae bacterium
CGATTCATGGGAGCGAATACGACGATCTGTTGCGTTCGTCTATCGGCAGCCTGGTAGCTACAGGAGTTTTCAAGAGATATATCTACCTCTCCAATCGACCAAAGATAGGGACAATTGTGGCAGTGACCGATGAAAAAAACCGTCGTATAAACTCGTCCGAATAGATTCTTGTCCCAAGAATATATATATATTATGGAGGCCGCCATGTTGAATTTCATCTTATGTATAACCATATTGATTGCAGGTATAGGCGTCGGATATCTGGCAGCGAGGCCATATGAAAACCGCGTCATACACCTCGATGAGCTACTGCTTACTCTAAAGATCATGCAGGCAGAAATGGAGTATCGCAGTGACCCTCTGCCAGATCTGATGCATCGAATGACACATCGCACAACAGGCAAGGCTTCGGATTTTCTCGGTACTGTGTGCCGGTTGTTGAAAAAGGGGGATCGGTATGATCTATATGAAAGCTGGAAACAAGCGGTTGATGAAGTATACGGTGAGAGCGCTCTCGCTTCGGAAGACCGGTTGATCCTCTCTCAGGCAGGCATTGAGCTGGGGAAAACGGACATGTCAAACCAGCAGGCAATGTTTGCTCACCTGTTCAAAGGGTTGGAAAAACAGAGAAAAGAAGCAGATGAAGCGCGGAGGACGAAAGGCAGAATTTACCGTACCTTGGGAACTTCATCGGGGGTACTGGCAGTCATCATGTTGCTGTAAGAGGAGAAGAAGATGAATTTTGATGTGGATATCATTTTCAAAATCGCAGCCATCGGAATTATCGTGGCAGTGCTGAATCAAGTGCTGATAAAAGCGGGACGGGAAGATCAGGCTATGATGACTACTCTTGCAGGTATCATTATCGTTCTCGTCATTATCATACAGATGGTCAATGATTTCTTTACAGCTGTGAAGACCATGTTCCAGCTTTAGTGATCGATATGGATATTTTTCAAATTGTCTCCATTGCATTATGCGGAGTAATCACAGCATCCTTAATACGCGAATACAAACCTGAATTTGCCCTCTATATCGTCATAGCAACCGTTTTAATCATTTTTGGGTTCATACTGTATCAGTTGGTTGCAGTCTTCGATTTTTTGGGCACCGTTTACGAGAATGTGAGCTACGGTAAAGCCTTTTTTCCTATCCTGTTGAAGGTGCTGGCGGTTGCTTATATCGCAGATTTTGTGGCACAGGTATGTAAGGATGCGGGAGAGGAGGCGATTGGGGGAAAGGTTGAGTTGGCCGGGAAGGTAATCATTTTTTACATTGCCGTACCGGTGATGATGTCCGTACTGGAGACTTTGACAAAACTGCTGAAGGGCTAGGAAGACCAATGGATTACAAAAACATCATTAACGAACAGCTGGAAGCTATGGATATAGAAGCTCTGGAGGAGCTGGCGGGAAGGGGTAATGCCTTTGGAATATCCGATCTGCGCGTCTCGGATATTATTACCCGTCTCATTAACAGCGAGCCACTTTTCGATATGGACGGTGTAACCGGGTCTGTAGCCGATTTTTTCTTCAACGAACTCACATCCAGCATATCTTTGGGAATCCAAATACTGGCCATCTGTATATTAATGGCTCTCATGACGCATCTTTGCACCGCTTTCGGGAGCAGTGCAGCATCCTCAATCGGAGCAATGGCCTGTAGCTGTGCAGTGATTGCTTTGTGCCTGTTCAATTTTCGTGATGTGTATCTGCTATGCGAAAGTACGATTTCGAACATGGCTCTATTCATGCAGGTATTAATTCCTGTGTTGTTGCCTCTCATTCTTGCAATAGGGGGATTCTCCTCAGGGGGCATACTGAGTCCGGCTATCATTACTGCCGTAACTGTTTTTACCACTGTGATTCATAAACTGATCCTGCCGCTGTTGTTCTTTTCTTGCATCTTTATCCTGGGAAACAGTCTTGCGGATCGGGATTACATAAAAAAACTGGCTCTGCTGCTCCGCTCTGCCGCTGTCTTTGTCATCGGGCTTTCTGTAACATTGTTCTCCGGTTTAACGGCAATTCAGAGTTTCGTCACAAAGAGTGCCGATGGTATGCTGGTTAAGACCGCCAAGTTCTCCGTTGATAATCTGGTCCCGATCATAGGCGGTTTTGCGGCGGATTCTCTGGACATGGTACTCAGCTGTACCACTATTATCAAGAATAGCATCGGCGTTTTTGGATTGATTACAATCATGCTTCTGCTGGTAATGCCCTTGATGCAAGTGCTTGCCGTAGCTCTTGTATATAAGGTAACCTCAGCCCTCGTGGAACCCATCGGAAACAAAGTGATCGCAGATTGTCTGAATGAAATGGGCAATACTGTAATACTGCTGGCCGTAGTGCTGTTTCTCTGTGCGGTTCTCTTTATCGTTTTCATCAGTATACTCATCAGTATCGGTACTACTGCTTAATTAAAGTGGTGTTTTAACAGGAAAAGGAAAGGAGGGAACAGTTTGAAGGATTGGGTATGGAACATTTTTATGATGACCGCTTCATTGGCCTTTGTGGAGCTTGTTCTGCCTGAAGGGAATATACAAAAATACTTAAAATTTATTTTCTCTCTTATCGTTTTAGCTGTTATCATCTATCCCTTTGGAGAGGTGGTGACTGAAGGAATCAGTGTCGCTCTTCCAATTACTCAAGAAGGTCAAACCTCTTCACAGTATGAAGAAAATAAGATATTGGACCGGATACTATCGACTCAGACGCGGCAGTTAGAAGAGATTTATCGTGAAAAGGCAGCAGCAGCAGGCAAAGCTATAGATTCGGATCAAAATCCTGGAATAAGCCTACCATGGACGGATATATATAGTAATGATGAGGAGGAATCAAATTGAAAGATAAACTAAAAGATGACAAGTTCGTCAAAGACCTTCTGTATAAGTTCCTGTCCGTCTTAATTATCGCCGTTGTGGCTCTTCTCCTTCTCAATGTAATGACGCAGAACAAGGACGGAAGAACACAGATAATCGATGAGGACGGAGGATCCGAATACTGGGAGACAACGACGTCCACATTGGAAGAACGGAAGTTGGAAAAAATATTGAGCAGCATCAAAGGCGTCGGCAATGTGAGCGTTATGCTCACATATGATGACACTGGTACGAGCAAGGATATCTTTTCCAACGAAGAAGCGACAGACAGCGGTGAAGTGAGGGGGGCCATCATAACCGCAGAAGGAGGGGCCGACGCAGTGGCAAAGCGAAATATTCTGGAAGCTGTCACGGCTTTATTTAATATACCGGTTCAAAATGTCAAGGTTTATGAAAAAATAGAGGAGGGAAATAAATGAGCAGATTTCATATGAACAAAAGTTTGAGAAAAAAGACATTGATCTTATTGAGCATGCTGGTCGTTGTTCTGGCTATAGGAGTAATCAATAACAGGCTGGCCGAAAGGGATGCACTGACCGCCTCTGAGGATTATGTCAACTATGAGCAAGAGCAGATCGATGAGCATGACGGAGAGGTTCTGGTAGACAGTGTACAGCTGTCCGCAGTACCGGGCACATCCCCTGATGAAAATAGCGAAGCGCCTATTGAAGAAAGCGCTGTTGTCATCACATCAGATGATGTTGCAGAACTGGAGAGTGCGGACGCTTATTTCGCGGAAATACGGGCAACTATGGATATGGATCGAAGTGAGATTTTATCCATGTTGACAACTGTCATTGCCGAAAGTGATGCGGGTCCGGAAAAAGATAATGCAACACAGCAAAAATTGCGCATCATAGAGTATATGAATACTGAGAAAGTGATGGAGAGCTTGATCGTGAACAAAGGGTTCGCGGAAGCCTTCGTCATCATGACAGACACCTCAGTCAACGTGACGGTCAACAAGGAGGATTTATCCCAGAGCGATGTGGCAAAAATCATCGATGTGGTAATCAGAGAAACAGGAAGATCTGCAGAGCAGGTAGTGATTCAACACAAGTATTAGAATTTGTATTCCTGCTCCTTTTCTGATATAATTTTTCCGAGGAGATAGAAAAATGGGCGTCGGAAATGAAGAAAAACTTGGGATTGTTAAAATCTCAGATGAAGTCATAGCAGTATGCGTGCTGAACTCCACCCTTAAGACAAAAGGTGTGTATGGTTTGAGTGGAGGGTTGACGGACAGCTTGTCAAAGAATCTGCTCGGAAAAGACCCTCTTTACAAAGGGATCAAGATCAATCAGAGCGATGATGGCGTAGTCATCGATATTTCTATCATAGTTGACTACGGGATAAAGATACCTGACGTAGCCTGGAATATACAGGAAAACGTTAAGAATGAAGTGGAAGACATCATCGAGATCACGGTGAACGCGGTAAATATTCACGTGGCCGGTGTTCACTTCAATGAATAAGAACAATAAACGCAAACTGCGGAGGATAAGATGGGCAATAAAGACACCAGAAGACAAACCAGAGAATGTGCCATGCAGCTAATATATGAGATGGAAGTGCAGAAAGATTTCAGCGATGAAATGCAATCTTCATTTCTGGCGCTTCTCCAGCAGCTTAGGGACTACGATGACCAACGCGACTGGGATAAGGACGCCAGCTATCCCATTGAAAAATCATATTTCAGCAAAGTAATGGAAGCCGTCACCTCAAACCTGCCCGAAATCGATGAGTTGATAACCTCGTCCATGGACAATTGGAAAATTGATCGGATTTCGAAAGTGGATTTGGCTGTACTGCGGCTTTCTGCTGCGGAAATAAAATACCTGGATGAAATCCCGGATTCCGTTTCCATCAATGAAGCCATAGAATTAGCTAAAAAATTTGGAAGTGAGGATTCCGGGAAATTTGTCAACGGCGTGCTGGGAAGAGTTGCAAAAGGGACAACCTCCTGATGGGATTCCTCAATGCGTTGACAATGCTCTTTCAGGAGTAAGGTATATGGCCATAAAACCAATTAGTGTAACACAGTTCAACAGCTATGTTAAACGGGTGCTTCAATCCGACCCTTTATTGGGGAATGTCCAGGTTCTGGGTGAGATATCCAATCTCAAGTATCATGGCTCCGGACATGTTTTTTTTACGTTAAAGGATGAATCCAGCAAACTTTCCTGCTTTCTGCCCGCCGACCAGGTCAGGAGGCTTCGCTATGAGCTTGCCGAAGGGATGCTGATTACGGCCGCAGGCTATATTTCCGTGTTTGAGCGGGGCGGTACATATTCTCTTAACGTGCGGGACATCATCGTTGAGGGAACGGGAAATTTGACAGTTGCCCTCGAAGCGTTGAAGGCAAAGCTCGAAAAAGAAGGTCTTTTTGACCCCAAATACAAGAAAGAACTGCCTTCCTTTCCCAAGCAGGTTGCGGTCATTACTTCGGAGACCGGTGCTGCGATTCGCGACATTTTGAAGATCATCGGACAAAGAAATGATGTAGTGAAGGTCATCCTATATCCCTGCCTTGTGCAAGGGCCGGATGCGGCTGCGGATATTGCTTCTGCCATCAGTGAAGTCAATCGTTTTTTTTCAGAAACGGACGTGATTATTACCGGAAGGGGAGGGGGATCCATTGAAGAGCTTTGGGCGTTCAATGAAGAAATTGTAGTCAGGAGTATTTTCCTTTCGGAGATTCCCGTGATCTCTGCCGTAGGACACGAGACGGATTTTACCCTCGCGGATTACGTTTCGGATCGTCGTGCCGCCACTCCTTCAGAAGCAGCCCAGATAGCGGTTCCTGACACGGAAGCACTGCGATCTGTCATCAGGAATGCTTCAACGGAGATCATAATCATGATGCAAGACCGTCTTCGCTACCTGGACCTAATAACAGAGCAGCACAATATGGAGGCATTGCAAAGCCGGTTGTGCAACCGGCTAAAAGTTGCCGAAATGAAAGTGGACAGCTTTGGGAAAGATCTCCTTCACATGATTTCGGACAAGCTTGCGGGGAAGTCGTCTGCACTTGAAATCCTGCTGACCGAACTGAAAGCCGGAAGCCCCTATTCGATTATGGAACGGGGTTACGGCGCTTTGATCGATGAGAACGGTAAGCTGCTCACATCAGCAGACAGGTTGGAAATCGGCGATTCATTGACTGTTATATGCAAGGATGGTAAAATTAAATGTTATATAGAGGAAGTCAGGAGGACGACTTATGGAAAAGAAAACCTTGAGTTTTGAAAAAGCTTTGGAAGGGCTCGAGAACTCCGCTGAAGCATTGAAATCTGAAAACACAACGTTGGAAGAAGCCTTACTCCGCTTTGAAGAAGGAATGCAATACTACGAAAAATGCAAAGCACATTTGACTGCAGCCAATGAAAAAGTAAAGATATACGATAAGGTAAAGCAGGAATTAACAGATTATTGAAAGGCAGGCTTACATGTTTAATGAATATTATCTCCGGTACAAGGAACTGATTGAAAAGCACCTGACGGATTTCCTGCCTGAAATCGATCAACAGAGCGCGACACTATATGAAGCCATGAAATACAGCTTAACTACAGGAGGCAAGCGTATACGACCCGTCCTTCTCCTCGCGGCCGCCGAATTCTGCGGTTACGATATCAACCTGGCTCTTCCTTATGCCGCAGCAGTGGAATACATCCACACCTACTCTCTGATTCACGATGACCTTCCTGCCATGGACGATGACGAGATGCGCAGAGGGGAGCCTACAAACCATATGGTATTTGGAGAGGATATGGCAATCCTTGCAGGAGATGGACTCCTGTCATCGGCCTTCGAGGCTATGATGAAGGACATGCTCCTCTACTTCGACAACCCCGACAAACTGAAATGCCGGGTAAGAGCAGCATATGAAATAGCCAAAGGTGCCGGTTGCAAGGGAATGGTTGCAGGCCAGGTAGCGGATATCGAATCTCAAGGGAAGCATTGTGCAAGAGAATATATCGAGTATATCCACCTCAATAAAACGGCAGCTCTTATCGTATCTTCGGTAAAAGCCGGAGCCTATCTAGCCTGCGGAGAACCGGACAGGCTGGGAGCTCTTGCATCTTACGGTGAAGCAATCGGGTTGGGATTCCAGATCGCAGATGATCTTCTGGATATCTACGGGGATCCGGAAGCAATGGGGAAGTGCGCCGGAAAGGACGATGCACATTCAAAGTGCACATTCCCGTCAATCTATGGTGTGGAAGAATCAAGACAAAGACTGGCAGATCTTACCGATAAGGCAATAGAGACCATGGCACCCTTCTACGATGAGGGAGAATTTTTTGTTGCCATTGCGGAGAAGCTTGCCGCAAGAAATAAATGAGGAGTATGCTTTATGAAACGTTTACAGGAATTTGACTTTCCTGAAGATTTAAAAACCATGCCAGAAAAGGAATTGAGTCTTCTTGCTTACGAAATAAGAGACTTTCTGATTGAAAAGGTATCCTGCAACGGAGGACATCTTGCTTCGAACTTAGGTGTTGTTGAGCTGAGCATTGCACTCCATCGTGTATTTGACAGCCCCAAGGACAAAATAATATGGGATGTAGGGCATCAAGCCTACGTTCATAAAATACTGACCGGAAGAGCCCATCGGTTCGATTCCTTGCGCTCCATGGACGGAATTTCGGGATTTCCAAGAAGAAAGGAAAGTCCCCATGATATGCATGATTCCGGTCATGCAAGCACTTCTCTGTCCATTGCCGCCGGCTATGCAGCTGCACGGGATTTAAGCGCAGCAGATAATGAAGTGATCGCTGTGATTGGCGACGGTGCTATGACGGGAGGAGTTGCCTTTGAAGCTCTGAACAACGTAGGCAGCTCCGGTTCTAAAATGCTGGTGATTCTCAACGATAACCAAATGTCCATTGACAAAAATGCTGGGGGGTTATCACAGCATCTTGGCAAATTGAGGGCCTCAAAGGCTTATTTGGAGTTTAAAAAACAGCTGAAAAAGACATTGAAGGGCGTCCCGCGTGTGGGAGATAGCCTCTATTCCGGTCTTGAACACGTACGTGACACTTTGAAATATGCACTCGTTCCCGGTGCTATCTTTGAAAGTTTTGGTTTCAAATACTTTGGTCCTATTGACGGTCATGATATTCATGAACTCATGGATGCTATATACCTTGCGAAATCCTTAGAAGGACCTGTGCTTCTCCATGTGGTTACAAAAAAAGGCAAAGGCTATCGTAACGCCGAATCAAATCCCTGTAAATTTCACGGGATTTCTCCCTTTGACCCTTGTAGCGGAGAATTGCTAAAATCCTCTGATCGGCCTTCCTACTCCCGCGTTGCGGGAGACAAGTTAGTGGAGCTTGGAAGAAAGGACCCCAAAATCATAGCGATTACGGCAGCTATGATGGAGGCCACAGGACTGGATCCCTTTCGGAATGCTTTTCCTGAGCGCACTTTTGACGTTGGAATTGCCGAGCAACATGCAGTGGCTTTTGCTGCAGGCTTGGCTCTTTCCGGTTACAAACCTGTAGTAGCGATTTATTCCACTTTTCTTCAAAGGGCCTATGATCAGATAATGGAAGATGTTTGCATTCCGGGATTGCCCGTACTGCTACTCATCGATCGAGCAGGTAATGTAGGCAATGACGGTGAAACCCACCACGGCGTCTTTGATCTTTCCTATCTTTCCCATATGCCGGGACTGACTGTATTGGCACCAAAGGATGGAAAGGAGCTTTCCGCCATGATGGACTACGCTATGACGCTTAAAGGACCTTGTGCCATCCGTTACCCCAGAGGGACTGTATCGGACCTTTCTCATCTTGGTGGAGATTACACACTAGACGGGGGATCCGAGATCCTGAAGCATGGCAACCATGTGAGCTTCGTTGCTTTAGGTAAAATGGTGGAATACGCATTGGCTGTGGGGGAACAGCTTAAGCCCTCCGGCATAGACGCTGAGATTATAAATGCAAGGTTCTTAAAACCTATGGACTTAGATAAGATTATTAAATCCGTTGAGAAAACAGGTATGCTTGTTACGATGGAGGATAACGTCGTCACGGGTGGTCTTGCAGCTAACCTGCTTCAGCTACTGAGTGAAAATAGAGTTCGTGGCTTTAGCCATCTCGCTCTGGG